>CAYVDA010000005.1:0-59690 GCA_964450635.1 uncultured Faecalimonas sp.
TAATGATTATTGCCCTGTGGCTCTATTATTCTATCGGAATGCAATTGGAGCGCACCTGGGGAAGTTTCCGGTTCAATCTGTACTTCTTTATGGGCGTCTTGTTCCACCTTGTGGCAGCGTTCTTGATCTATGGATTATTCCATTTGTCTTTGCCACTTGGTACATACTATATTAACTTGTCCTTGTTTATGGCATTTGCTTTTTCCTATCCGGAGGAACAGTTTTATCTTTTTATGATTTTGCCGATAAAAGCCAAATGGCTTGGCTGGGTGGATATGGCATTTTTTGCTTATACGATCTTGCAGGCATTCTTGCCGGCATACGGAGGCCATCCTCTTTATGGCGTAATCTACAAGGCCAATGCCTTGGCAGCCTTTGTATCCATGCTGAACTTCTTGTTGTTCTTCTTCTCTACCAGGGAGATGCGACGATTTAGCCCGAAACAGGTGAAACGCAAGCGACAGTATCAAAAGCATGTGCGGGAAGGAAAGGCAGCAACTGTGGGAAAAGACGGAGCCAGACATCGCTGCGCAATCTGCGGACGTACGGAGCTTGATGATCCTACCTTAGAATTTCGATATTGTTCCAAATGCAATGGGAACTACGAATATTGTCAAGATCATTTATTTACACATGAACATATAAAATAGCAGAAAGAAAGAGGAAAAGAAGATGAAAAAGACGAAAATTATCTGTACCATGGGACCAAATACCAACGATAGAAGCATGATGAAGAAGTTGGCAGAAAATGGAATGGATATTGCCCGTTTTAACTTCTCTCATGGAGACCATGAAGAGCAGAAGATGCGGATGGATATGCTAAAGAGTATTCGGGAGGAGATTGGCAAACCAATCGCTATTTTGCTTGATACCAAAGGGCCGGAGATTCGTACCGGACTTCTGAAGAATGGTGGGAAAGTAGAACTTGTAGAAGGAAACAGTTTTACTTTGACTGCCCAGGAGATTGAGGGAGATGAGAAGAAGGTTTTCATCACTTACGAAGGGTTATATGAAGATGTAGAGATTGGAAGCCGGATTCTTATCGATGATGGCCTGATTGAATTGGAAGTAACGAAGATTGTGGGAACAGATATCGTCTGCAAGGTTATCAACGGTGGTGAACTTGGACAGAGAAAAGGGGTCAATGTGCCGGATGTCCCGGTCCGTTTGCCGGCTATGACAGAGAAAGACAGACAGGATATTATCTTTGGTGCAGAGCAGGGAGTTGATTTTATTGCCGCTTCCTTTGTTCGTTCTGCAGAAGGTGTGCTTGCAATCAAGGCATTGCTAAAAGAATGTGGAGCGCCGGATATTCCGGTTATTGCGAAGATTGAAAATGGGGAAGGAATCAAGAATATTGATGAGATTATCCATTGTGCAGACGGAATCATGGTTGCCCGCGGAGACTTAGGTGTGGAGATTCCGGCGGAGGAAGTTCCATATTTACAGAAGATGTTGATTCAGAAATGTAATGATAATTACAAACCGGTTATCACTGCAACCCAGATGCTGGATTCTATGATTCGTAATCCTAGACCAACCAGAGCAGAAGTGACGGATGTGGCCAATGCGGTCTACGATGGCACGGATGCGGTTATGCTCTCCGGTGAGACGGCACAGGGGAAATATCCGGTGGAAGCTTTGCAGATGATGGTACATATTGTGGAAAATACAGAGGAGCATTTGGATTATGATGCGCAGCTTCAGAAAGCCCAGGAGAAACGCAAACGCAGTATTTCCAGCGCCATTGGATATTCCAGTGTTGCGACCGCTGCCAATCTTAATGCAAAATGTATCATCACTCCGACGGTTACAGGTGCAACAGCCAGAGTGGTATCGAAGATGAAACCGCATGCAGATATTATTGGTGTGACACCGTGCGAAGAAGTTCTTCGCCGGATGCAGATTTATTGGGGCGTACAGCCGATTAAGTCAGTAACCCGCGATAATACCGAAGAGATTTGTGAAGAAGCAATCAATCTGGTTCAGGCGAAACAGATTGTAGAAGCAGGAGATATTGTCATTCTGACAGCAGGACTTCCTTCTCCGGTAGGAAAGAGAAGCAAAGACGGCATCAGTAATATGATGCGAATTGCAGTGGTAGATTAACGTGTGAAGGGAAAGAAGATAGATGGTATTATTGAATTGTGATTATAATGAAGGATGTCACCCGCAGATTTTAGAAGCCCTTAGTCGGACGAATCTAGAGCAGACCCCGGGATATGGAGAGGACTCTTATTGTCAGAGAGCAAGAGAAGAGATTCAGAAGGCTTGCAAGCGTGATGATATACAGGTCCATTTTCTGGTGGGTGGAACCCAAGCCAATCTGACAGTGATTGATGCGGCACTTCGTTCCCATCAGGGTGTGGTCTGTGTGAAGGAAGGCCATATCAATGTCCATGAGACAGGCTCTATTGAAGCCTGCGGACATAAGGTTCTGGCATTGGAAGGTGTGGATGGTAAGATTTCTGCCAAACAGGTAGAAGATTGCTATCGGGAACATTGGGCAGATGGCTCCAGAGAACATATGGTACAGCCGAAGATGGTCTATATTTCCCATCCGACAGAGTTGGGAACTTTATATACGTTAGAAGAGTTGGAAGCTTTGCATCAGGTGTGCCAGGAATGTGGATTATATTTGTTTCTGGATGGTGCAAGATTGGGATATGGACTAGCGGCACCGGGGACAGATGTAACATTGGAAGATATTGCCAGATTATGTGATGTGTTTTATATAGGTGGCACGAAAGTAGGCGCCTTATTTGGGGAAGCGGTGGTGATTAAACATCCGGCTTTGCAAGAGGATTTCCGCTATTTTATCAAACAGAAAGGCGGTATGTTGGCAAAAGGAAGACTCCTTGGAATCCAATTCTATGAATTATTCCGGGATGGCTTATATCATCGCATCTCGGAACATGCGATTACGCTGGCTATGAAGTTAAAAGAAGAATTAGCCAAGACGGGTTATCAATTCTATGTAGATAGCATGACAAACCAACAATTTGTTATTTTGCCAAAGCAGGTCTGGGAAGAATTGCAGGAGAAATATTTGCTCAGTTACCAATGTGCCTACGGGGAAGAACAGGTAGTTGTACGTATCTGTACCAGTTGGGCAACCAAGGAAGAAGATGTAGAGTCCTTGCTTCTTGACATGAAAGAATCTCTTTACAGAATGAAAAACTCGTGATAAAATCAAACGGAAAAGTAAGACAGACGTTCGCAGCTGCAAGTGTTGAAAGACCGCAGGTGAGGAAAGTCCGGGCTTCATAGGGCAGGATGCCGGATAACGTCCGGTGGAGGCGACTCCAAGGCCAGTGCAACAGAAATATACCGCCGGGATTTCCCGGTAAGGGTGGAAGGGCAGTGTAAGAGACTACCGCCTTGCTGGTAACAGCAGGGGCACATGTAAACCCCATCCGAAGCAAGACCGAACAAAAACGATGTGGCGGCCCGTCACGTTTTAGGTAGGTCGCTTGAACCTGTCGGCAACGACAGGTCTAGATAGATGAACGTCCAACGACATAACCCGGCTTATCGTTTTGCTTTGAATAGAGAAAAAAAGAAGCGGTTGTATATGATTTTTAGGAATCCTATACAGCCGCTTTTGTACTAATTATATTTTTCTTCGCAATATTTGCATCGATAGACTTTCTTTTCAGCATCGGTCAGTACGAAGACATGATCCAATTCCTGTTCGATCGAAGTGATGCAACGTGGATTCTTGCATTTGATTACATTGGTAATCTCCTCCGGCAGGCGAAGGGCTTTCTTTGCCACGATCTTCTCGTTCTGAATGATATTGATGGTAATATTGTGATCAATAAATCCCAAGATGTCTAAGTCAATACAATCAATTGGGCATTCAATCTTGATAATATCCTTCTTGCCCATTTTGTCACTGGTAACATTTTTGATAATGGCAACGCAGCAGTCTAATTTGTCAAGACCAAGAAGGCGATAGATCTCCATGCTCTGGCCGGCCTGAATGTGATCCAATACAAAACCTTCGGAAATGCTACTAATATTCAATGAATTCTTTGTCATATGCGTTCTCCTTTCTATACTTCAATGCCGAGCAGGGTTAAAATCAATGCCATGCGGACATAGACACCATATTGTACCTGTTTGAAATAAGCGGCACGTGGGTCAGAATCTACTTCTACAGAAATTTCATTGACACGCGGAAGCGGGTGCAGTACCAACATATCCTCCGGAGCCAGTTCCATCTTCTTCTTGTCTAAGATATAGAAATCTTTCATGCGAATGTAATCTTCCTCATTGAAGAAACGCTCTCTCTGAACTCTGGTCATATAGAGAAGATCCAATTGCGGAAGGGCTTCCTCTAAGCGAACCACTTCCTCGTAAGGAATATTCTGCTTGTCCAATACATCCTTGCGGATATAACCCGGAAGGCGAAGTTCCTCCGGTGAAATAAGAACGAACCGAATGCCGGTATAACGCACCAATGCGTGGATGAGAGAGTGAACGGTACGGCCAAATTTCAAATCTCCGCAAAGTCCAATGGTCAGGTTGTGCAATCGTCCTTTTAAGGAGCGGATGGTCAACAGGTCTGTTAGAGTCTGGGTTGGGTGTTGGTGTCCACCATCTCCGGCATTGATAATCGGAATGGAAGAGTGGCGGGCTGCCACCATTGGGGCACCTTCCTTCGGATGTCTCATCGCTACAATGTCTGCATAGCAGGAAACGGTGCGGATGGTATCCGATACGCTTTCTCCTTTGGCAGCAGAACTTGAGTTGGCAGAAGAGAAACCAAGTACATTTCCACCTAAGTTCAGCATAGCAGCCTCATGGCTCAGACGAGTCCGGGTACTTGGCTCGAAGAATAAGGTTGCTAGTTTCTTTCCCTCACAAGCGTGTGCATATTTTTGTGGATTTGCTTCGATATCATTTGCCAGATCCAACAATTTGTCTAATTCTTCCACAGAAAAATCCAGTGGGCTCATTAAATGTCTCATATGTAACCTCTCTTTCTCTAACGATATGTTAATAAATCCTGTACAGATTTGCGGCGTGGTGCTTCCGGGTCTTCCTCCGGATAGCCGATGGCAATGAGAGCAGCAAGCTCTTGCCCTTCTGGAATCTCTAACAATTCACTGACTCCTTCTTCATCCCACAATCCCATGATTACAGTTCCAAGTCCCGCATCTTTTGCGGCAAGGCAGAAGGTCTGGCAGGCGGCGCCTACATCAAACATCTGCCACATGGTTCCCTTTTTCGTAGAAAACGAACCGTCACGTTCATAACCACTACGTCCCTTGATGAACGTAACAGCGATTAATGTGGATACTTGTTCGATAATCTCCGCATTAAAAGGTGGTGTAAATTCCGTAACGATTCGATTTAAAATAGTTGCATCTTCAATTGCAATATAACGGGTAATCTGGGTGTGTTTCCAAGATGGGGAGTAGGATGCCTTAAAAATAAGATTTTCCAAAACCTGATGATCAACAGGTTCTTTCTTATACTTACGTATGCTTCTTCGTTGCAAAATGCAATCTGTTGCATTCATGAATAAATCCTCCCGATTTGAAATCATTTTTACTATCATATAACAAACCCTTTCAATTTTCAACTAATTTTTCAAACAATTCCCCAGGAAATCTAGATTTCAAAAGGGAATTGTATTATAATGACAGATAGCTTAACAGGAAAAGAGGAAAAGAAGATGGCAGCATTGGAAGAACTGAGAGAACAGCTAGATATGATTGATGAGCAGATGGTGTCCCTTTACCAGCGCAGAATGGATATTTGCAAGGAAGTGGGAGAGTATAAGGTCACAGCCGGACGGAAGGTATTTGACAAGGTTCGTGAGCGGGAGAAATTAGCAACAGTCAGTAGCAGGGTGGAGGATCCTTTTTACAAAAAAGGGATTCGGGAACTCTATGAACAGCTTATGTCCATGAGCCGCAAATTACAGTACCAGTTGCTGACGAAGAAAGGAGCCCTCGGAAGATTGCCATTTATCGGAGTGGACAGATTGGATGCAGAGGATGCGAGAATCGTCTTTCAAGGGACCGAAGGTGCCTACAGTCAGGCTGCTATGGAGAAGTATTTTGGTAAGGATATCAACAGTGTTCATGTGCAGACCTTCCGGGATGCCATGGAAGCTATCGAAGAGGGGAGCGCTGACTTTGCAGTTCTTCCGATTGAGAATTCTTCGGCAGGAGCAGTCAGTGAAGTCTATGATCTGTTAGTAGAATTTGAAAACTATATTGTAGGAGAAGTGATTCTGCCAATTCATCACACCCTGGCAGGACTTCCGGGTACGAAGTTAGAAGAGATTGAGCGGGTCTATTCTCATCCGCAGGCTTTGATGCAATGCGCCAAATTCCTAGATGAATATCGGGATTGGCAGCAGATTAGTGTGGCCAATACAGCGGTTGCAGCCAAGAAAGTCTTAGAAGACCAGGTGAAGACCAAAGCGGCAATTTGCAGCGCGTATGCGGCAGAGTATTATGGCTTAGAAGTGTTAGTAGATGAGATTAATTTTAGTGAAAGCAATTCCACTCGTTTTATTGTAGTGACCAATCAAAAGATTTTCTTAAAAGAAGCGCAGAAAATCAGTATTTGTTTTGAACTTTCCCATGAGAGTGGTTCCCTGTATCATTTGCTGTCACATTTTATCTACAACGATTTGAATATGACGAAGATTGAGTCTCGTCCGGTGGAAGGACGGAATTGGGAATATCGGTTCTTCGTTGATT
This sequence comes from uncultured Faecalimonas sp., assembly GCA_964450635.1. Taxonomy (GTDB): domain Bacteria; phylum Bacillota; class Clostridia; order Lachnospirales; family Lachnospiraceae; genus Faecalimonas. The sequence goes on from CAYVDA010000005.1 coordinate 6,726, forward strand.
TTGACGGCAATATGGCAGACGGAGCGGTGAAGAATGCCATCCGGGGGCTCCGGGAAGAAGCGGTGAATCTGAAGATTCTGGGAAATTATTAGAAAGAAGGAAAAGACCATGGAACAGATGAAAAGAGGAAAGATTGAGAATCTTTTGCTGTATCGAGATATGGAGCAGGAAGATATTCTCTGGGATATGGAATATCTAATGGAACAATGCGAAGCACCGGAGGGGCAGATAGAGAAGTTACAATCCTTTCTATACTCCTGCATGAATCGGCTTCTAGAGCTGGCAGCAAGTCATGGGTTAGAGGGGAATCTCTGGCAGGCATACCTGACCTATCTTCTTGCCAATAGTGAAAATGCATATAGCACAGCTTGTGAGATCGTAGGTGAAGTAGAAGGAACGATCAATCAGGTAGTATTGCATGATTTTGCAGTATTTCGCTCCCTCTACCAATATGATTTTAGAAAAATGGAAGAGGTACTAGAGGTTCCTTGCCTGGAGTTGTTGCTGGATTATCACAATGGAAGCAGTCAGGGGAAGATCTTTAATCAACGAATCCGAGATCGCATCTGTCAGTTAAGTGAGAGATTAGCTGCCAGTGAATCTGTGGAAGCATTCAAAGAGATTTTGACCGGTTTTTATCAGGAGTTTGGAGTTGGCAAATTAGGACTTCATAAAGCATTTCGCATCGAGCATCAAGAAGGCAAGGCGCAGATTGTACCGGTGACGAAGATTTCCCATGTGAATCTGGATGATTTGGTAGGATATGAGATTCCGAAGCAGAAATTGATTGCCAATACGGAAGCATTTGTGGAAGGAAGAAGAGCTAACAACTGTCTCTTGTTCGGAGATGCCGGAACCGGAAAATCCACTTCCGTCAAGGCTATTTTAAATCAGTATTACGATCGAGGACTTCGTATGATTGAAGTCTACAAGCATCAATTTCAGGATTTGCATGATGTGATTGCCCAGATTAAGAATCGAAATTATAAATTTATTATTTATATGGATGATTTGTCTTTCGAGGAGTTTGAGATTGAATACAAATATCTAAAAGCGGTCATCGAAGGTGGATTGGAGAAGAAACCGGACAATATCTTGATCTATGCCACATCCAATCGCCGCCATCTTATTCGGGAGACCTTCAAGGATAAGGAAGATCGGGATGAAGAGCTTCACACCAACGATACCGTGCAGGAGAAGTTGTCTTTGGTATCCCGTTTTGGTGTCACCATTTATTTTGGCAAACCGGGCAAGAGGGAATTCCAGGAAATTGTACGAGAATTAGCCAATCGCCATGGTATCACCATGCCGGAAGAGAAACTCTATCAAGAGGCAAATGCTTGGGAATTGAGTCATGGAGGGTTGTCCGGAAGGACTGCCCAGCAGTTTATCGATTACCTGCTAGGCAAAAAAGAAGATTAAAGTTTCTGAATCTGTGAAATGTCGGAGTCAATCATCAGGGAGTAGTTGGTATAGTAGACCACGAATCCCGGTTTGGCTCCGTTTGGTTTTTTGACATGTTTTTTCTCCACATAATCGATTTCTACTTTGTCAGCGCCTCGATTCTTGGAGTAATAAGCTGCCAGACGTCCGGCTTCTTCGAAGACAGAATCCGGCAGTTCGTCACCGTTAGATTTGACGATGACATGGGAGCCGGCACATCCTTTTGCATGGAACCACCAGTCACCGCCATTTGCAAAATGGAAGGTCAGTTCCTCGTTTTGTAAATTGTTCTTTCCTACATAGATATGGTATCCTTCAGAGGATAGATAATGCAGAGGCTTACTGGTATAAGTCTCTTTTTTCTTACTATATTTTCGACGAATGTAGCCGGCAAGGGTCAGTTCCTCCTTAATCTGAAGCAAATCTTCTTCACTCAAGGCAATATCCAGGGAAGCAGAGACTGATTCCAGATACTGAATCTCTTCCTGCGTCTCTTGAATCAGTTCTGATAAGGCTTCCCAAGTACGTTTCTGCTTGTTATATTTTTCAAAATAACGCTTCGCATTTTCATTGGCAGTCAGGGTCTCGTTAAGAGGGATCGTCACCATCTCATTGGTATAGTAATTGAGGGCCTCTAACTGCTTGCTTCCCGGGGCAAGCTGATAGCCGTAAGTGTGAAGAAGTTCCCCGTAGATACGATATTTATCCCGCTCTTTGGTATCCTGCAGTTGCTTATATTGCAGGGCATATTTCTTGCGGTTTCGCTCTAAGGCAGTCTGAACAATGCGGCGCAGATCCACGGATTTCTGACGGATCCGGGTGTGTACATTCTTCGCAGCATAATAGTCTTCAAGAAGTTTGGAAATCGACTGGTAGTCCTCTTTGGTATAGGCGCCAAGGTGGGTCAGCGGCAGGGAGGCATATTCTTTTGGTTCGCCTTTTTCATAGTAAATGGCAGGAGAATAGTGCCCATCCTTTATCGGTTCCAAAAAGAGTATAAATTGGTTATACAGATGGACCCATATATCCGCAGAAAGGTCCTTAGGAGAAATGCAAGAGTCTAGCCCGGAACGAAAACAGATTTCCTCTGCAATTACCGGACTAATCCCTGTAAATCCCAGATAGAATGCTTTCCCCAATGAGGTTCCGTTTGCCAGTAGCGCCGCCTGAAATTCTTCCATAGTAGCGGAGAGTGGGTCTTGTTTTTGGCTCGTCTCGGGGATGAAATAGTCTCTTCCGGGAAGGACCTCACGGATAGAACTCATCTGAGCGGAGACGTGCTTGATACTGTCAATGATTTTATGATTCGTATTGCAGAATATCAGATTGCTATGTTTTCCCATACATTCCACAATCAAATATTTTCGACAAAGATCCCCCATTTCGTCCAAGTGCTCAATCTCGAAGCGAATGATACGTTCTAAGGAAGGTTGGGTAATGTCCACAATTCGACCATTTCCGATATGCTTGCGAAGAAGCATACAGAAATTCGGTGCCTGCATCGGAGACGGCTTGTTGTTCTCTGTCAAATAGACCAAAGGAAGTGAGGCGTTGGCTGAAAGTAAGAGTCTACGCGCTCCTGCCTTCGATTTGATCGTTAAAAGCAGCTCGTCTGCCTCCGTCTGGGCAATCTTACTGATGCGTCCGTCTAATAATTCTGCCCGCAACTGGGCAGTCAGATTTGCAATTGTAATTCCATCAAATGCCATAGGTTCTTGTATCCTTTCAAAAGTCATGGAAACAGTATAGCACAAAATGTGGAAATGTGGTAGAATAAACCTTAGTATGATTTTTGGGAGGCGTAACGATATGACAATACCAGAGAGACTTCACGCTTTACGTCAAGAGATGGCGAAAGAGAAGATGGATTTTTACTTGGTTCCGACTGCAGATTTTCACCAGAGTGAATATGTAGGGGACTATTTTAAAGCGAGAAAATATATTACCGGATTTACAGGTTCCGCAGGAACCGCATTGATTACCAAAGATAAGGCTTATCTGTGGACGGATGGCCGGTATTTTGTGCAGGCAGGAAGAGAGTTAGAAGGAACAACAGTGGAACTGATGAAGATGTTAGAACCCAATGTTCCGACCATTGAAGAATTTCTCGAGGAGGAGATGAAAGAAGGAGACGTTCTGGGATTTGACGGACGAGTGGTTTCTGCCGGAGAAGGTCTGACCTATAAGGCCATTGCAGAATCCAAAGGCGGTAAGGTTAAGGCAGAGCTGGATCTGGTGGATCGTATCTGGGAAGAGCGCCCGTCTCTTTCGAAGAAACCGGCATTTTTGCTGGATGTACAGTATGCAGGAGAGACAGTAGAAGAGAAATTGGCTAGAATCCGAAAAGTTATGGAAGAGCGGGGAGCCAATATGCATTTGCTGACGACCTTGGATGATATCTGCTGGATGCTAAATATGCGGGGAGATGATGTGGCTTGTTTTCCGCTCCTGCTTAGTTATGCCTTGGTAACCATGGATAATGTACACCTCTATGTGGATGAGAGTAAGTTCACAGCGGAAGAGAAACAGAAGTTGGAAATAAGTGGTGTGATTTTCCATCCATACAATGCCATTTATGAAGATATAAAAGAATGGAAGATTGGATCCGCAGTTCTGATGGATTCGAAGAATCTGAACTTCCGTTTGTACGGCAATCTGCCGGATACTGTCTTGAAGATTGAGGCAGAGAATCCGGAGATTATGATGAAGGCTGTGAAAAATGAAGTAGAAATTGCCAATATTCGGAAAGCACAGATCAAAGACAGCGTAGCTCATGTCCGTTTTATGAAATGGTTGAAGGAACATTATCAGACGGAGGAGATTACAGAATTAAGCGCCATTGATCAATTAGAAGCCTATCGGACTGAGATGGGAAATTATATCCGTCCAAGTTTTGATCCGATTTCTTCCTATGGAGAGCACAGTGCCATGTGCCATTATTCTTCCACACCGGAGACGAATGTGGTGTTAGAAGAAGGACAATTATATCTGACAGACGTAGGCGCCGGATATTATGAAGGATCAACGGATATTACCAGAACCTATGCGCTTGGACAGGTGCCTAAGGAACAAAAAGAACATTTCACCTTGGTTGCTATGAGTAACTTACGGATGGCAGCAACCCGGTTTATGAAAGGCTGTCAGGGGACGAATTTGGATATTATTGCAAGACAACCATTCTGGGAGAGAGGTTTGAATTATAACCACGGAACCGGCCATGGAGTTGGTTATCTGCTGAATATTCATGAAGGACCGGCATCCCTTCGGTGGCAGCACCGAGAAGGGGAAGCTACAGAATTGACACCGGGCATGATTCTGACGGATGAGCCGGGAATTTATATCGAGGGTTCCCATGGCATTCGACTGGAAAATGAACTTCTTGTGCGGGCAGAAGAAGAAAATGAATATGGACAATTTTTGTCCTTTGAGATTCTGACTTTCGTACCGATGGATCTGGATGCCATTGTGCCGGAGATGATGAACAGTGATGATAAGAAGAGACTGGATGCATATCACCAAGCGGTCTATGAAAACGTCTCACCATATCTGAATGAGGAAGAGAAAGCATGGTTAAGAACATATACAAGACCTATCTCTTAATAGGAATCTTTCTGTTTGCAGGAATGCTTACAGGATGTACAAAAGAAAAGGAGCCGATTTCCAAAACCGGCTTCTATTTTGATACGGTCATACAACTGGTAATTTATGAAAAAGAGGATTCCGCTCTTTTGGATACTTGTTTTGCCTATTGCGAAGAATTTGAAAAAAAGATTAGTCGGACCTTGCCGGATAGTGAGATTTCCAGAATCAACCGGGCAAAAGGGAAACCTGTGCAGGTGTCAGACGAGACCATAGAATTGTTGCAGCTCGGGATTGCTTACGGAGAGTTGTCAGAGGGCACTTTTGATATTACGGTAGCACCTCTTAGTAATCTGTGGAATTTTAAAGACGATAAGCATGTAGTCCCTACAAAAGCAGAACTTCATGAGGCCTGCAGTCATGTGGATTATAGGAAGATTCACATCGAGGGAAATGAAGTGACTTTGCAAGATCCGGAGGCAGCCATTGATTTGGGCGGTATTGCAAAAGGATATATGGCAGATAAGTTGAAGAACTTCTTGCTCGCACAGGGAGTGGAGCGTGGAATGATCAATCTTGGAGGAAATGTGTTGACCATTGGACAGAAAGCGGATGGAAGCGCGTGGAATATTGGAATCCGAAGACCTTTTGATGAGAAAAATGGTGTTTTGACTTCCGTTTCTGTACAAGATTCTTCTGTGGTAACATCCGGTTCCTATGAGCGGTATTTTCGGACGGAAGATGGCAGACTCTATCATCATATCTTAGATCCTAAGACGGGTTACCCTTGCGATACAGAGCTCTATAGCGTGACGATTTTATCGGAGGAATCTGTAGATGGAGATGCACTTAGCACCATTTGCTTTGCCTTGGGATTGGAAAAAGGAAAGGCCTTGATTGAGGAAATGGATGGAGTGGAAGCTCTGTTTGTAACAGATACGTATGAAGTGATTGACACTAGAAAATAATCGAACATATGGTTGCATAAGCAAATTTCCTATGTTAGAATGAAAGGAAAGAAGGCATATGATGAAGCGGAACGACTGGCTCTTGATTGGGATCGTTCTTTTTGTGGCAGCGGGACTTTTTCTGGCGCAATTTTTGCAAGGAAGCCCGGAAGGGGCCTATGTGGTGGTCTCTATCGACGGAAAGGAAGCGGGACGATATTCCCTTGCCAAGGACCAGCAGATTGGGTTGGAGACAGGGAATACCCTGCTGATAGAAGAAGGTAGTGTGAAGATGAAGGAAGCGGACTGTCCGGACCAATATTGTGTGAAGCAGAGCGCTATTTCTCGCAGCGGGGAGAGTATTATCTGCCTGCCCCATAGAGTGGTAGTAGAGATTGAGACAGATGAGGGGGAAGCGCTGGATGGAATATCCCAGTAGCAGGAGGCAGGAATGAAGAAGATAGCATATTTAGGAATGTTTACCGGACTGGCACTCATCTGTAGCTATGTCGAGAGTTTGTTTCCGATTTCCCTTGGGATACCGGGAGTGAAGTTGGGGTTAGCTAACGTGGTAACGGTCTTCGCCCTATATTTGATGAATACAAAAGAAGCAGGGCTTATTTCCCTGGCGCGGATTCTACTATCCGGGCTGATGTTTGGGAACCTGTTCGGGATTTTATACAGTCTTGCAGGTGGTGTGGTGAGTTTTTGCTTGATGTTATTACTGAAGCGATGCCAAGGATTTAGTGTGATCGGTGTCAGTATTGGCGGCGGTGTCTTTCATAATATAGGACAGCTTGTGGTAGCAACCTTGGTATTGGAGAGCGTACAATTGCTGCGATATTTGCCTATCCTGTTGCTTGCGGGCTTAGGAACAGGCTGGCTGATGGGCATTGTGGCGGAAGAAGTCCTTCGAAGATGCAGGAGAATGGAGAGATAAGATGATTTCATATATCAGAGGCGAATTGGTTGCCATGGAAGAAGAGAAAGTAATCGTGGATGTTGGCGGTGTAGGCTATGGGATTTTAATGCCGAAGCAGTCCATGGGGGCATTGCCGATGCCGGGAGCAGAGGTGAAGCTACATACCTATCTGAATGTACGGGAAGATGCCATGCAATTGTTTGGTTTCTTGACCCGGGATGATCTGGAGATTTTTAAATTAGTCATTGGTGTTAGTGGAGTAGGGCCAAAATACGGATTGAATATTTTATCCGCCCTGTCGCCGGATGAATTGCGATTTGCTGTTCTTGGTAATGATGTGAAAGCCATTACCAAAGCCCAGGGGATTGGTAAGAAGATGGCAGAAAAACTGATTTTAGAATTGAAGGATAAGTTTGATATGGAAGAAGTCATATCCCGGCGTCTGGAACCGGAAGAGACAGGAAAGACAGCGATGGGGAATGCGCAGACAGAAGCGGTGCAGGCTTTGGTGGCACTTGGATATGGCAGTACAGAAGCACTTCGGGCGGTGAAGCAGGTCGAAGGGGACGTTGACAGTGTCGAAGGTATTTTGAAACAGGCATTGAAGCACATGATGTAGGGATTGAGGCAGAGTATGGAGAAACGTAGAATTATTACCACGGAGAATTTAGAAGAAGATAAGAAGATTGAGAACCATCTGCGTCCGCAGTTGTTAGAAGATTACATCGGTCAGAGCAAGGCAAAAGAGACGTTGAAGGTCTATATTGAGGCGGCGAAGAGCCGGCAGGAGTCCCTGGATCATGTGTTGTTCTATGGACCACCGGGACTTGGTAAGACGACGCTTGCCGGAATTATAGCCAATGAGATGGGTGTGAATCTGAAGATCACTTCCGGGCCGGCCATTGAGAAGCCGGGAGAGATGGCAGCACTTTTGAACAACCTGCAGGAGGGAGATGTGCTCTTTGTAGATGAGATTCATCGGTTGAATCGGCAGGTGGAAGAGGTGCTCTATCCTGCAATGGAAGATTTTGCCATTGATATTATGCTTGGAAAAGGTGCCAGTGCCAGATCCATTCGTCTGGATCTGCCGCGGTTTACTTTGGTAGGAGCCACTACTCGTGCGGGGATGCTGACAGCACCTTTGCGGGATCGTTTTGGGGTGGTTCAGAAATTGGAATTTTATACAGAGGAAGAATTGCAGACAATCCTAATGCGTTCTGCCATGGTATTGGATGTGGAGATGGAGGAAGCAGGAGCTATGGAGCTTGCGAGACGTTCCAGAGGAACCCCTCGTCTTGCTAATCGCCTGCTGAAACGAGTACGTGATTTTGCACAGGTGCGGTATGATGGTGTCATTACCAAAGAAGTAGCTATGTATGCCTTGGATTTGTTGGATGTAGATAAGCATGGATTGGATCAGAATGACAGACATATCCTACTTACGATAATCGAGCGATTCTTAGGAGGGCCGGTAGGATTAGAGACACTGGCAGCTTCCATTGGCGAGGACAGCGGAACCTTAGAAGATGTCTATGAGCCGTACTTGTTGAAGAATGGATTCTTGCAACGGACACCGAAAGGAAGAGTGGCAACGGATCTGGCTTATCAGCATCTTGGAATTCCGAAGGAAAATCCCACAAAGAGATAGCATTTTTTTGCGGTATCGTTTATAATGGGGAGAGGAATGTGAACAAAAGAAAGGAGACCATTTATGGAATCTTCAAAAACATATACAGAAGTATTGATTGGTGGCAAAGTATTTAAGTTAAGTGGCTTTGAGAGCGAAGAATATTTGCAAAAAGTATCCACCTATCTGAATCACAAATTGGTAGAATGCGAGAATATGGAAGGCTACAATCGGCAGACGGCTGAGAGCCGGAGCATGCTGCTTGCATTGAATATTGCAGACGATTATTTTCGTGCCCAGAGACAGGGGAATGCCTTGGAGACAGATGTGGAGGCAAAAGATCAGGAGATGTATGCATTGAAACATGAGCTGATTTCCACGCAGATTAAAGCCAGCAATTTGGAAAAAGAGTTACAAGCAGCGAAGAACCAGGTACAGGAATTGCAGATGAAGATTGTGGAACTGGAGACCAAGCTAAAGAATAAGAAGTAAGAGAGAGGGAATTTCGTTTCGGCGGGATTCTCTATTTTGTCATTCCATGGGAAATAGAACCTGTGGAAGAAAGCAAAAGAAGTGATGCTAAGAGAGGATGTTCGTATGGGAAGACCAGAGGTGGAGATATTAGCTCCGGCAGGTTCCAGAGCATGTCTGGAAGCGGCGTTGAAAGCGGGAGCAGATGCCGTCTATGTTGGAGGAGGAAAGTTTGGAGCCAGAGCGTTTGCAGATAATTTTACCCAGGAAGAGTTGTTGGAAGCCATTGACTATGTGCATGTTCATGGAAGACGATTATATTTGACGGTGAATACCTTGCTGAAGGAAGAGGAATTAGAAGGAGAATTGTATGCGTATCTGCTTCCACTCTATCAGCAGGGCTTAGATGCAGTCATTGTACAGGATTTGGGGGTTCTTCGCTATGTGCGAAAGACATTTCCGGATTTGCCGATTCATGCCAGTACCCAGATGACAATTACTGATGCAGCAGGCGCCAGATTGATGGAGTCTTATGGTGTGGAACGGATTGTGACCTCCCGAGAGTTGAGTCTTGCTGAGATTCGGCAGATTGCCGATGAGACGCAGGTGGAGATAGAGAGTTTTGTACACGGGGCGTTGTGTTATTGCTATTCCGGGCAGTGTCTGTACAGCAGTCTTATTGGCGGACGAAGCGGGAATCGGGGACAGTGCGCGCAACCTTGTCGTTTGCCTTACCGAGTGGATGGAAAGAAGCAGACAGAATATGTATTGAGTTTGAAAGATATCTGTACTTTGGAATTGATTCCGCAATTGGTAGAAGCAGGGATCTATTCCTTTAAGATTGAAGGACGAATGAAGAAGCCGGAATATGTGGCATTGGTTACAGCGATGTATCGTAAATATACAGATCTGTATTTGGCGAATGGAGCTGCTGGATTTGCAGTGGAACCACAGGATAAGCAGGATTTGATGGATCTCTATAACCGGGGAGGTTTCCATACCGGCTATTATCAGACTCGAAACGGACGAGAGATGGTTTCCTTGGATCGTCCGAACCATGCAGGAGTTCCGGCATTGACAGTACTTGGAGGGAAACATGGAGACGTCCAGGTGCAGGTGCTTACGGATCTGCATCCCGGTGATGTTATTGAGCTGCCGGGGAAGGAGACCTATACCATGGCAGAGGCAGGGAGAAAAGGAAGTATTCTCCATCTGCGAATAGGAAAGAACGTGCGATGGACACCGAAGATGGTTTGGAATCGGACGAGAAATGCCAGCCTCATTGAAGAGATTCAGAAAAAGCAAGAGGCATGTAAATTACAGGAGCCGATAGAAGGACAGCTTACTTTATCGAAGACGGAAAAGGCTTGCCTGAAAATCCGGAAAGAGGATTTGGAGGTAGTAGTATATGGAGAAAAGATGGAGCCTGCCATGAACCAACCGGCGACGGAAGAGCGGGTTGTGAAACAGCTAAAGAAGACAGGGAATACCCCCTTTTTCTTCGATACATTGACGGTAGCGCTAGAGGGAGATCTGTTTGTGCCGATGCAGGGATTGAATGAATTGCGACGACAGGCCCTTGGACAATTGGAAGAAGAGATTTGTAGAAGATATCGAAGAGCGCCAGTGGAGAGACCGACTTGGGAGCAGGTGCCAATTCATAAGGTAAGAGAAGAGAAGATACAGATTTACGCCCTTGCGGAGACGTTAGAACAGTATGAAGCATTGATAGGGGAGGAGGCTGTTTCTCGGATTTATCTGGATGCCAATAGTATGGCTTGTATCTGGAAGCAGGATTTGCATAAGATTTTACAGGTAGCTCATGCAAAGGCGAAAGAAGTCTATTTTGCGATGCCTCATATTTTCCGAAGAGATACGAGAGAGAAGTATGAGGATGTATATGAAGCATTCTTCGGACAGGCCTGGGATGGGGTCTTGATTCGCAATATGGAAAGCTATGTCTTTTTACGGGATATGGGATATCAGAAGCCAATTGCAGCAGATCATCATGTGTATCAATTCAACAGCCAGAGTAAGGCTTTTTGGAGAGAACATGGTGTGGAGCAGTTGACGGCGCCCCTTGAACTTAACGACCGGGAACTTGGCAAGGTTGATGTACAAGAGCAGGAATTGGTAGTATACGGATATTTGCCGATGATGGTATCGGCCCAGTGTGTTCGAAAGACCACGAAAGGCTGCAAGCATCAGCCGGAACAGATATGGATGAAGGATCGCTATCAGAAGGAATTTCTGGTGCGGAATCGTTGTGATTATTGCTATAATATGATTTATAATACAGACCCTTTGTGGCTGGCGGGACAGAAGGAAGAGATTCTTAAATTACAGCCGAAAGCACTGCGCCTTTCTTTTACCAGAGAACGTGGAGCAGAAGTAAAAGGGATTGTTAGAGATTATGTGGATGCTTTTTGGAATGGGGAGCATCCGAAGGAACCGGATGGCTATACCCGTGGACATTTCAAACGGGGTGTGAAATAAGAAGCAAGAGCGAGATTAGAAATACGAGGTGAAGAAAGCGTGGCGAATCTGATTGTAGAGTGTTCCAAATATGTAATGATACTTTTGATTGCAGTCTATGCTTATAGCTGTTTTACTGTGTTTGGATATGCAGAAGATGAAGATCGAAAAAGTATTTTAAGACAACAGAATATTTTTATGTACTTGATTCATTTCGTGGCATTTCTTGGGATGTATTTTAAAACCAATAATGGCAAGATCTTGGCACTTTATGGAATGCAGGTGATCGTGCTCTCTGCGCTATTGATATCCTATCGTTTACTCTATCCCAAGGCATCCAGACTGATCGTCAATAACATGTGCATGCTATTGACGGTGGGATTTATTATTCTGGCCAGACTGTCTATGTCGAAAGCGGTGAAGCAATGTATCATCGTAGCCATAGCCGGAGTGTTGAGTCTTTTGGTTCCGGTAATTGTGCGAAAAGTCAAACGGTTGGAACAATATCGGATTCTCTACTCGGTTGCCGGTATTGTGGCACTTAGTGCCGTTGTAATACTGGGACAAGTATCAGATGGCGCGAAATTAGGATTTACCATTGGTGGATTTGGCATGCAGCCTTCGGAACTGGTGAAATTAAGTTTTGTTTTTTTTGTGGCAGCCAGTCTCTATCGGATAACGGAATTTCGGCAGGTTGTTATTACGACCTGTTTGGCGGCGTTCCATGTGTTGATATTGGTTGTTTCCAAAGATTTGGGCGCTGCATTGATTATTTTTGTAGTGTATCTGGTTATGCTATATGTAGCGACGAAAAAGGGACTCTATCTGGCTGCAGGATTAGGAGCCGGTGCAGCGGCAGCGGTGGTAGCATACAAATTGTTTTATCATGTGCAGGTGCGAGTGGCAGCATGGCAAGATCCCTTTGCCTCTTATAAAGATGGTGGCTATCAAGTGGCACAGTCATTATTTGCCATAGGAACCGGAGGTTTTTTTGGAACCGGTCTCTTTCAGGGAGAAGCGGATTCCATACCGGTTGCAGATGAGGATTTTGTCTTTTCGGCTATTTCAGAAGAGATGGGATTGATTTTTGCATTGTGTTTGATTCTGATCTGTTTGAGTTGTTATATGATGTTTTTAAATATTGCCATGCAGCTGGACAATCGGTTCTATAAATTAGTGGCCTTGGGTCTGGGAACCTGTTATATCTTTCAGACCTTCCTTACCATTGGTGGAGTGATAAAGTTCATTCCTTCAACAGGAGTGACACTGCCGTTGGTAAGCTATGGCGGAAGCTCGGTGCTTAGTACATTATTGATGTTTGCAATTATTCAGGGACTTTATATATTCAGGGAAGATGAGGAAGAAGATCTTGAGAGACAAAGGCAGAAACAACAGAGAAATCGATATCATTCAGAGACGGTTAGAAGAACAGGCAGAACTGGAAAGTCTTCTAGAACCCAAGAAAACCGTTCGCAGACAAAGAAAAGAGGAGAAACCGGCTAGAAAAGTGCCATCGGAGAAAGCGCGGAAGAAGCAGAAAAAAGACAGTAACAAGGAATTTGTTAAGGTGACCTATTTCTTCGTATTCTTGTTCCTCGGTATGATGGGATATCTTATATGGTATGGCGGATTTAAGAGCAAAGAATTGATCAACAGTCCTTACAATGTGCGATTGAATACCATGGCGGATCGGGTCATACGTGGAAAGATTACAGATCAGGCAGGCAATGTGCTTGCGGAGACAAAAGTGGATGCAAAAGGAAATGAGACCAGACATTATCCGTATGGGAAATTGTATGCCCATGTGGTCGGCTATGATGAAAAAGGCAAGGCAGGTCTCGAATCGGTTCAGAATTTTAATCTGTTAACTTCTAATGCCTTCTTTTTAGAGAAGATTGGCAATGAATTGCAGGAAGAAAAGAATATGGGAGATACGGTGGTAACTACCTTGGATACGGATTTGCAGCAGGCAGCTTATGATGCGCTTGGAAGTTACAAAGGTGCCGCTGTGGTATTGGAAGTGAGTACCGGAAAAGTGTTGGCAGAGGTGTCAAAGCCAAGTTTTAATCCCAACACCGTAGCAGAAAAATGGGATCGTTTGATTGAGGATGAGAATAGTCGGCTTCTGAATCGGGCAACCCAAGGGGCCTATGCACCGGGATCCACATTTAAATTAGTAACTGCTTTGGCTTATATGCGACAAGATTCTAATTATACAGACTATGCTTATCTGTGCAAAGGAAAGATTATAGAAGGAGATGTAACCATTCATTGCGCCGGCAATCGGAAACATGGACAGGAGGACCTGGCAGATTCCCTTGCCTATTCCTGCAATGCTTCCTTTGCTAATCTGGGATTAGCAATAAAGCCGAACATCTACCAAAGCACGGCAAAGGACTTATTGTTTAATACAAAGCTCCCGTGCGAACTGCCGTATCGTCAAAGTGATTTTGCACTGACAGAGAAGTCGGGTGCAGAAGAGGTGATGATGACAGCGATCGGACAGGGAAAGACCATGACAAGTCCGTATCATATGGCATTGCTTGCGGCGGCCATTGGAAATGGTGGCGTCTTGATGAAACCTTATCTGGTAAGCAAGATTGAAAATTATACCCATTCTACGGTCAAGACCTACAAACCGGAGCGTTACAAACAGCTTATGACAACCAAAGAAGCGTCCTGGCTAAAAGAATATATGACCGGCGTGGTGGAATATGGAACGGGAATGGCATTAAAGAGCAAGAATTATACCGTTGCCGGCAAGACGGGAACAGCAGAATATAGTAGTGATAAGACGAAGTCCCATTCTTGGTTTATGGGGTTTACCAATGTGGAGAATCCGGATATTGCATTGGCAGTGGTAGTGGAAAGTGCTGATCAGTCTGGAAAAAGTGCGGTGGCAGTGGCAAAGAAAATAATCAACGCATACTATTAGGGGAAAAAGATGATAGAAATTTATTGTGAGTTATATCTGGAGGAAGGGCTTAGAGAGCGCAAAGAAAAGATTATTAAAAGGCTCCGGAAAGGGAAACTTGTACCGGGATGCTTTGTAATCAGTTTGGCGGAGCGGAAGGAAGAATATCTTGATATTTATCCGGCGGCAGAACTTATACAGAAATATTATAAAGAAAAAGAGATTCTTGTTGTGGGACTCGCAAGCAGTCAGGAAGGTGCACTTCTCATGATCGAGCAATTAACGAGCAAGGTCTATGAAGAGACCAAAGGTGCGGATTTGAAAGCCTATATTCGAAAAAAACAAGAAAAAAGGATGAGGGGAGAATAGGATGGTACATATCATAGGAATTATATTACGGTGTATCGGATGGATATTGCTTGGAATTTTGTTCCTTATAGCGATTCTCCTTTTGGTTCCGATTCGGTATACCATAGAAGGAGAGGTAGATTCGGAAGAAAAGATATACAAAGGACAAGCACGTTTTCGGTGGTTATTTTCTCTTGTTTCCGGGTATGCTAGATATGAAGAGGGAAGAGAAAGTTGGAAGGTGCATGTTCTGTGGTGGAGATGGCCGAAGAAAAAGAAGAAGGCTGTCAGATCGAAGAGAAAAAGGAAGAGACAGGAAGTTTCTAAAAAAGAGAAAAGATATACTTTTTCAAGTATTTGTGATAAGATAAAAGAAATTCGTTACAAAAAGCAGGAAGTGATGGATTTTGTAAAAGAAGAGGGACATAAGAAAGCCTGGTTTGATATTTGGAAGATTGTAAAGCAACTTTGGAGGCGCCTGAAACCGAAGAAGTTGGAAGGGTCTGTCCGATTTGGGTTGGAGGATCCTTACGACACAGGAAGAATTTTGGTGGCGTTGGCAATTTTCTATTTCATATATGGAGAGTATGTTGAAGTTGTGCCGGATTTTGAAAAGTCGATTATGGTTGGAGAGATTCGGGCGTCCGGCAGATTGCAATTGCTATGGATTCTCATCCTAGCCCTTCGGTTAGGATTGAACGATAGTATTATGAAGACTTATGAGGATTTTCGTAAGTTTGGAAAAGGTAAAAAAAGATCACATAAATAAAAAGATAACAGGAGGATAAGAACATGGCTAATAATTTTGATGCAACAGTAGGAGCTTTGATGGAAGGTATGAATCAAGTGCTTTCGTCTAAAACGGTGGTAGGAGAGGCGATTCATATTGGAGATACCATTATTCTGCCACTGGTAGATGTTTCTTTTGCAGTGGGCGCAGGTGCATTCAGATCCGGAGCGGACGGTGGAAAGGATAAGGGTGCCGGTGGACTTGGTGGAAAGATGACTCCAAGTGCCGTGCTTGTGATTCAGAACGGAAAGACGAAGTTAGTAAATATCAAAAATCAGGATACCATTACCAAATTACTGGATCTGGTACCGGATGTGGTGGATCGCTTCACGTCCAAAGGAGAAGGTGTTGTAACCGAGCAGGATGTGGCTGATATTTTGGATGAAGCGGAAAACGAATAGAAAGCTTAGAGACTGCTTTGCATATAATAAGAGAAGAGAGTATGTGAGGCGGTTGAATGAAACGGGTAGCAGGATTTGCACTGTTTTGGGTAGCGGTGGGAATCTTATTGATGATGATTTTACAGAATGTCTGGGTCGGGATTATGCTTATGCTATTATGTACGATTTTGGCATATAGCCTGTTTTGTTGTTAGAAAATGGGGTAAGCCCAGCAATGTCATTGTGCAAGCACGATGTCATTGCTGGGCTTTTGCCATCGAGTGGCTCTCCACTCGCTTCTGTAGCAATTGAACATCTCGAAGCATTCGCTTCTCGATGTTCTTACGCCCAGCGAATGCCATTTCCTGCAAGCACGATGTCATTGCTGGGCTTTTGCTACAAAAAAAGAGCTCGCATATAGCGAACTCTTTTTAGTTTAGTCATTTTCATTAAGCACGTTCTACTCTGCCTGATTTCAAACATGAAGTACATACATACATTTTCTTTGTATTTCCACCTTCTGTTTTAACTCTTACAGATTTTACGTTTGACTTCCACATTTTTGGTGTCTTTCTATGAGAGTGGCTTACATTGTTTCCAAAATGAGCACCCTTTTCGCAAATAGCACATTTAGCCATGATTGCACCTCCTAACGATATAAATAGTCAAATCAGACTCACAACATAAGTTATTCTAACAGATATTGTTTCATTTTGCAAGCACTAATTTAAGAAAATAAGAAGTAGTTGTAAAATTGGAAAAAACAGAGTATAATACAATTGTTATACTGTAAAATAACAAATCCATTAGAGAATTGGAGGAATAGATATGAAAGGATGCAAGACTACAGATTTAGGAATGGTTACCATTGAACCGGAAGTGATTGCAAAGTATGCAGGAACTGTAGCGGTAGAGTGTTTTGGTATTGTAGGGATGGCTGCAGTCAGCGTAAGAGATGGTCTCGTAAAATTGTTAAAGAGAGAGAGTCTTACACATGGCATTCAGGTGGAGATTTCTGCAGATGATAAGTTGACATTGGATTTTCATGTTATCGTATCATATGGTGTGAGTATCTCTGCAGTTGCTGAGAATTTGATCAGTAATGTAAAATATAAAGTAGAAGAATTTACCGGCATGAGCGTGGATAAGATTAATATTTACGTAGAAGGTGTCCGGGTGATTGACTAATCAAGGAGGAAGCTTATTGTGGCAACAATGACAATCAATGCTGAGATGCTGGCGAAGATGTTTCTGGCCGGTGCAGCGAACATAGAAGCGAAGAAAGAATATATCAATGAGTTAAATGTATTTCCGGTTCCGGATGGAGATACCGGCACCAATATGTCCCTGACGATTATGGCAGCAGCCAAGGAAGTAACTGCTCTGCAGGATGGAAGCATGGGAGCAATTGCAAAAGCGATTTCATCCGGTTCCCTGCGAGGCGCCCGAGGAAATTCCGGTGTTATCTTATCCCAGTTGTTGCGTGGATTTACCAAAGTGGTACGGGAAGAGGATGAGATTGACGTTCCAATCTTGGCTAAAGCTTGTGAGAAAGCAACGAAGACGGCATACAAAGCTGTTATGAAACCAAAGGAAGGAACCATTCTGACCGTAGCAAAAGGAATTGCTGAGAAAGCGGCAGAGATGGCAGAAGAGACAGAGGATCTGGAAATCTTCATTCCGGCTGTGATTGAACATGCAGAATATGTTCTTTCTAAGACACCGGACATGTTACCGGTTCTTAAAGAAGCAGGTGTTGTAGATTCCGGTGGACAGGGGCTTTTGGAAGTGCTTCGTGGATGCTATGATGCATTCCTTGGAAAAGAGATTGATTATGCAGCAATTACACCAAGCCAGAGCAGCCAGGTGACCAGAATCAGCGCAGAGACCAATGCAGATATTAAGTTTGGGTATTGTACCGAATTTATCATTCTTGTAGAGAAAGCATTTACAGAAAAAGATGAGATGGAATTCAAAGCATACTTAGAATCCATCGGTGACTCTATTGTCTGCGTGGCAGATGATGAGATTGTGAAGATTCATGTGCATACCAATGATCCGGGTCTTGCTATTCAGAAAGCCTTGACCTATGGACAGCTTTCTCGTATGAAGATTGATAATATGCGAGAAGAACATGAAGAGAAATTAATCCGGGATGCGGAAAAATTGGCAAAGGCCCAGGCAGAAGCACCGGTTGAAGAAAAAGATTTTGGATTCATTGCCGTTTCCATCGGGGAAGGATTGAACGAGATCTTCAAAGAATTAGGTGTGGACTATATCATCGAAGGCGGCCAGACCATGAATCCGAGTACGGATGATATGTTACAGGCCATTGAAAAAGTACATGCAAGGAATGTATTTATATTCCCGAATAATAAGAATATTACGCTGGCAGCGAACCAGGCAAAATCCTTGGTAGAAGATCGGAATGTCTATGTGATTCCGACGAAGACGGTTCCACAGGGTATTACAGCAATGATTAATTTTGCACCGGATATGACGGCGGAAGAGAATGAAGCAGTCATGTTAGAAGAGATTCAGAATGTAAAGACCGGTCAGGTAACCTATGCGGTACGTGATACCACCATCGATGAGAAAGAGATTCACAAAGATGATATCATGGGAATCGGAGATTCCGGCATTCTGGCAGTAGGACAGGAGATTGCAGCAACGACCAAAGAGATGGTTGCCCAGTTGGTAGATGAAGATTCCGCTCTTCTTAGTATCTATTATGGAGAAGAAGTAGAAGAAGATGTGGCAAATGCATTGGCAGAAGAATTTGCAAGCCTGTATCCGGATCTGGATATTGAGATTCACTTTGGTGGACAGCCGATATACTATTACGTATTGGCAGTGGAATAAGAAGGAGAGAAGATTGTGCTTCGGTGCAATCTTCTTTTTGTAACAAAAGAAAAAAAGCCCAGCAATGGCAGCGTGTAGGAGAAATCCTATTTCGACGAGGAGAGAGAAGATGAATGAGCAGTTACGGGTAAGCCGTCTGAAAGGAATAGGGGAAAAGACGGAACAGATTTTACGGAAAGTTCAGGTAGAGACAGTGGGAGATTTGCTTCACTATTTTCCAAGGGATTATGCTGTCTACGAGGAGCCGGTTTCTATTGCAGAAGCCCAGGATGGCTGCCTGGTTGCCATTCGAGGGATGCTCTATGGCAATGTGCAGGTTAGTGCCGGAAGACAGATGCAGGTGACGACAGCCCATGTAAAAGACGGTACCGGAATCCTACGGGCAATCTGGTTTCGGATGCCATTTCTTCGCAACACCCTGCGAGGTGGAGAGATTATTCTGCGCGGAAAAATCGTAGTAAAGAACGGCAATAAGACCATGGAGCATCCGGAGATTTTTTATCCGGCAGAAAAATACAGGGAAAAATGCGGAAGTCTTCAGCCTGTTTATCCATTAACCAATGGACTTTCTAATCAGACAGTGGTAAAAGCCGTTCGACAGGCTATGGAATATGCAGGAACCATGGAGGATATTTTGCCGGCACAGGTATGCCATCAGGCAAATTTAATAGAATTAAAAAAAGCCTTAGAAGGGATTCATTTTCCGAAAGATCGGGAAGAATATGCAAGAGCCAGAGAGCGATTTGTATTTGAAGAATTCTTTTTGTTTGTCATGGCCATGCAGAGTTTGAAAGAGGGAGGGCAAGAGGAAGAAAATGGATTCCTATTGGAAGAACAACCGAAAATAGCGGAAGTTCTTGAAAAGCTTCCATACGAATTAACCGGAGCACAGAAGAGAGTTTTGACAGAGATTCAGGAAGATCTTTTGTCGGATCGGGTTATGTATCGGTTGGTTCAGGGAGATGTAGGTTCCGGGAAGACGATTTTGGCATTTATAAGTATGCTGTTTGTTGGATTAAATGGATACCAAAGTGCCATGATGGCTCCGACAGAAGTGTTGGCTGTGCAACATTATGAAAATCTGTGCCGCTTTTTAGAGACGCATCAGATTCCACTGACGGCCGAACTTCTTACCGGATCTCTGACAGCAAAAGAGAAGCGGGAAGCTTACGAGAGAATAGCTGCCGGTCAGGTACATCTGATCATAGGAACTCATGCGCTGGTGCAGGAAAAAGTATTATATCAGAACCTGGCTCTTGTTATTACAGATGAACAACATCGATTTGGAGTCAGACAAAGAGAGACTTTTGCCGGGAAAGGAAAGAAGCCACATGTATTGGTTATGAGTGCCACTCCGATTCCGCGTAGCCTTGCCATGATTTTGTATGGAGACATGCGGATTTCAGTGGTAGATGAGCTTCCGAAGAATCGTTTGCCTATTAAGAATTGTGTGGTGGATACCGGCTATCGACCGACGGCCTATCGATTTATTCGACAGCAGGTAGAAGCCGGAAGACAATGCTATGTCATTTGCCCTATGGTGGAAGATAGCGAATACTTAGATGGAGAAAACGTATTGGATTATACAAAACGCTTGCAGGCAGAATTGGGAGATGCCATTTGCGTAGAAGCACTCCATGGAAAGATGAAACAACAGCAAAAAGAAGAAATTATGGAGCGATTTGCAGAGAAAAAGATTCATGTGCTAGTTTCCACTACAGTGATTGAAGTGGGAATTGATGTGCCAAATGCCACGGTTATTATGATTGAAAATGCAGAACGATTCGGTTTGGCTCAGCTTCATCAGCTTCGAGGCCGGGTAGGACGAGGCAACCATCAATCCTATTGCATCTTTATGTCCGCCTCTAAGAGTAAAGAGACCAAACAGAGACTAAAAGTGCTGCAGGATTCCAACGATGGCTTCCATATTGCCAGTCAGGATTTGAAACTTCGAGGACCGGGAGATTTGTTCGGGATCCGGCAAAGCGGTCTGCTTCAATTTCAATTAGGTGACATTTATCAGGATGCAAAGATTTTGCAGATTGCCAGCGAATGCGCGGCGAGACTTCTGGAAGAGGATGAGAAGTTAACTCAACCGGAACATACAAGACTTCGCCACTATCTGGATCTCTATGTACAAAAAGGAATGGGGCAGGATACCCTTTGATGATTGTAAAAAATTTCTAGTGTATGAGAAAAAGAACTCCACATACTATCAGTGTAACAACAAAGAGTTACAAAAAAGTCTGAGGAGGAAAAGGAAAATGGCAAATCGTTCATCAACAGCAGTTCCGGGAGCAAAGGCTGCATTAGACAAATTCAAATATGAAGTTGCAAGCGAGCTTGGTGTACCGCTTAAGGAAGGCTACAACGGTGACCTGACTTCCAAACAGAATGGATCTGTCGGAGGCTATATGGTCAAAAAAATGATTGAACAACAGGAAAAACAGATGTCCGGTAAATAAGGACGAAGGACAGAGGGCGAATCGGAAGGATATGGCTTGCGGTTCGCCTTCCTATTTTGTTTAGGAGCTTTTTGCTAGAAAGGAGCTTTTTGCTAGAAAGGGCTTGGTTGACTTTTTTGGACAAAATTCGTATAATAGACAGGAATATGGGGATAGAAAGGGGTAGCTTATGAGAGTCATAGCAGGCAGTGCGAAACGGATTCCGTTAAAGACTTTAGAAGGGATGGATACCAGGCCCACCACGGATCGAATCAAAGAGACCTTATTTAATATGATTGCACCATATCTGGCAGATAGTTCATTTCTGGATCTGTTTGCAGGAAGCGGAGCAATTGGAATTGAAGCCTTAAGCCGCGGAGCAAAAGGAGCTGTTTTCGTAGAACAGAATCCAAAGGCAGTTTCCTGTATCCGGGAGAATTTAGAGCGTACCCATTTGGAAAAAGGGGCAGATGTTCGGACGGAAGATGTGTTGACAGCCCTCCACCGGTTGGAAGGACAGGCTTGTTTCGATTATATCTTCATGGATCCACCTTACAATCTGCTATTGGAGCGGATGGCTCTCCAGCGGATTTCGGAATTACATATTTTACAAGATGACGGGATTGTGATTATAGAAGCATCCCTTGAGACCACTTTTGATTACGTAGAGGAATTAGGATTCCGGGTGATTAAGGAAAAATGCTATAAGACGAACAAACATGTTTTTCTAGAATGGAAGGAGGAACATTATGCTTAGAGGAATTTATCCGGGAAGTTTTGATCCGGTAACCTTTGGCCATATAGATATGATAGAGCGGGCCAGCAAGGTAACAGATGAGCTTGTTGTCGGGATCTTGCAGAATAAAGCAAAAAATCCGTTGTTTTCTGTAGAAGAACGTGTTAGAATGTTAGAGGAAGTCACAGGACATTTGGAAAATGTCAGAATTGTGCCTTTTGAAGGCATGTTGGTGCAGTTCGCAGAGGAGATGGATGCGAAAGTTATCATCCGCGGATTGCGTGGTATTACAGACTTTGAATACGAATTGCAGATGGCACAGACCAATCGGCAGCTGGATGGAGAGTTGGAGACCTTGTTTTTGACAACCGATTTACGATATTCCAATATCAGCTCCTCCGCCGTGCGGGAGATTGCAAGTTATCATCGGGATGTATCCCAATTTGTGCCGGCTGTAGTTGCAAAAAAGATACAAGAAAAAATGAAAGAAAAGGAGTGTGTGCAAAGATGAGTAGCCGCATTGAACAGATTATTGAAGAAATAGAGGAGTATATTGACAGTTGTAAATTTCAGGCACTGTCTACCACCAAGATTATTGTAAATAAAGATCAGATTGACGAACTTCTTCGGGAACTTCGTATGAAGACACCGGATGAGATTAAGCGTTATCAGAAGATTATTGCGAATCGAGATGCTATCTTAGAAGATGCCAAAGCCAAAGCAGAGAGCATGATTGAGGAAGCACAGATTCATACCAACCAGTTGGTAAGTGAACATGAGATTATGCAGCAGGCATATGCACAGGCGAATGATATCGTAATGGCTGCAACAGAGCAGGCACAGGAGATCTTGGATAATGCAACCAATGATGCCAACGACATCCGTATCAATGCAATGCAGTATACAAGCGATTTACTTGCTAATGCAGAGAATATCATTGGACATACCTTAGACAGCTATACATCAAAATACGATGGATTGGTTAGCTCCCTTCGTGAGTGCTATGACATCGTACAGGCGAACCGTGCAGAATTAGAAGTGCCGGAGATGTCTGAGCGAGGAATGGAAGCAGAATTTGGCGATGACCTTATGGAATAAGGTTCCATCTACAGGATCTAGATAAGATAGAATTGATAACAAGAAGCAAAGAGGCTGGTTACCAGAGCGGTAATCAGCTTTTCTATTAGGTACGGATAGATAGAGAGATCCGTTCCTTCTAACATGGCTTTTGTCTGAAAAAGAGCACAGAATCCACCGAAGGAAGTGAGTGCCATGGTTGGAACATAGGCTACTGACAAACTCGGTGCATGAGCAATCAGATAGCGGATGCCACCGGAGATTTCCAAGGATGGAATGAATCCTAAATGCACCAAAGAACCGTTTATAGGAAGCAAGGCACTATAAGAGAGCAGAATGGAAAATAGAATCATATAACCGCCAACCTTGGTAATGGTCTCCATACCAGATAAGATCGCATGGTCCACATCAGAGAACGAGAATCGGATGCGGGCCTCTTTTTTTACCTCGGATTTCAATTGCGGCTTATGGTAGCGACGAAAGAGAAAACTACAAAGAACAGGAGAAAGGAGGAGAATGAGCAGGGAAGGAAGAAGATGTTCTTTCGCCTGGAGGCTTTGGAGCATCACATAACCGATGATGAACATAGGACTTGTATTGTTGCAGAAAGAGAGAAGATAAGAGGCTTCCGAAAAGGAGATCCAACCTTTGCGATATAGATCTGCTGTGGTCTTAGCACCCATAGGATATCCGCAGCAAAATCCGGCTAGCACCGCAAAACTTCCTTGGGAGCTGACATGAAACAGTCGGGTGAAAAATGGACTGGTACACCGATTTAACAAAAGCATTGCCTGCGTGCGAATCAGGAGGGACGAGAGAACGGCAAAAGGAAATAGTGTAGGAATGACCGATTGAAACCAAAGTTGCAGTCCTTGAGCGGCCCCGTTGATTGACTGCGCCGGAAAACATAGAAGAAGGAGAAAATATAGTACGATAGAGAGAAGAATCAAATAACGTTTCATAACCAGTTCCCTCTTTCATAAAGGTCTCTTTTTCCTATCTTATGTATGAGAGCGTTGGTTTCATTCATATATTAAAAGAAAAAAGCATGCCATGAGACGAAAACAATTTCATAACTTCATGTTACTATTGTTTCTACTAGTGTTTGGAAATAGTCTTCTCGACAACCATCTTCGCCAGCAGGCTATTGTGAAACGGAATCTACAGAACGTTCAGCTGCAGGCCTCTTATCGGAGACAATCTTACGAGGAATCCTGCATCCCTTATTTAGAAGAGGAAGCAGACAGAGGAAAATGGACAGCGTTATATCTGCTAGAGACGAACTTCGGAAGAGAAAAAGGAAAGGCCGCCTATGTCCATCAAAATAAAGCTACATTGGAAAAATATTGGAGAAAAAATAAGGATTGGTATGCCTTTGCAGAGGACCAGAAAAAAATCTGGAATGATCTTCGCTATTTTCCACTTCCGGGCACCTATGCCGGAAAGCGCATCAAAGTAACTTTTGAAGATAGCTGGATGTATGAGAGATCCTATGGTGGCAAGCGGGGGCACGAAGGAACGGATCTCTTTCCGAGAAAAATCAAGGCAGGGGAGTGCCCGGTGCTCAGTATCACTGACGGGGTAGTGACGAATCTTGGTTGGCTGGAAAAAGGAGGCTTTCGTGTGGGGATTACGGCGCCGTCCGGAGCCTATTTTTATTATGCTCATTTGGATTCCTATGGTAATATCCAAAAAGGAGATACGGTACTGGCAGGGCAGATTCTGGGATTTATAGGAGACAGCGGATATGGGGAGGAAGGTACCACCGGCCAGTTTCCGGTACATTTGCACATGGGAATCTATCTTTACCCGAACGGTCAGGAAGTCAGCATCAATCCCTATTGGACTCTGCGATATCTCCAATCCAGGATGCTCAATTATGGAAAAGAAGAATAGTGAAAAAATAATTGTTAAAAAAATATCAAAAACTATTGACAGAAATAAAGATGAGTGCTATACTGAACATCGTTAAAATATTAACACAGTTTTATGGAGGAGATTAGAAATGACAGAAGTGAAAAATAACGCATTTATCGTGGATTCAGTGGAAACATTAGAGAAAAAGTTGGCACAGATAAGAGAGGCACAGCAGATTTTTTCCACCTATTCACAGGAAGAAGTTGATAAAATTTTCACAGCCGCAGCAATGGCAGCAAACCAAGCAAGAATCTCTCTTGCAAAACAAGCCGTAGCAGAAACCGGCATGGGAATTGTAGAAGATAAGGTAATTAAGAATCATTTTGCATCCGAATATATTTACAATGCATATCGGGATACCAAGACTTGCGGTGTCTTAGAAGAGAACAAATCATTTGGAATCAAGAAAATTGCCGAGCCAATCGGTGTGGTAGCTGCAGTTATTCCGACTACAAACCCGACATCCACTGCTATTTTCAAATGTTTACTTGCATTGAAGACTAGAAATGGTATGATCATTAGTCCGCATCCACGTGCGAAAGAAAGTACCATCGCAGCGGCGAAAATCATTCTTGATGCGGCAGTAAAAGCAGGAGCTCCGGAAAATATCATTGGTTGGATTGATGTGCCGTCTCTGGAACTTACCAATATGGTTATGAGCGAAGCGGATATTATCCTTGCAACAGGCGGACCGGGAATGGTAAAAGCAGCCTATTCTTCCGGAAAACCGGCATTGGGAGTTGGCCCCGGAAATACGCCGGCCCTCATTGATGACTCAGCAGATGTAACGGTAGCTGTGAACTCTATCATCCATTCAAAAACCTTTGATAATGGTATGATCTGTGCATCGGAGCAGTCTGTGATTGTAGATGAGAAGATTTACAAGGATGTGAAGGCAGAATTTAAAGCAAGAGGTTGTTATTTCCTGACAAAAGAAGAAACCGAGAAAGTAAGAAAGACCATCTTGATCAATGGAGCTCTCAACGCAAAAATCGTTGGACAGAACGCTTATACCATTGGACAGTTAGCAGGAGTGACCGTGCCGGAGACTACTAAGATTCTGATTGGAGAAGTTACATCCGTAGATCTTTCCGAAGAATTTGCCCATGAGAAACTTTCTCCGGTACTTGCTATGTACAAAGCAAAAGATTTTGATGATGCAGTGACAAAAGCAAGACAGCTAGTAGCAGACGGAGGATACGGACACACCTCTTCTCTGTATATCAATATCGAGACACAAACGGAGAAGATTGAGAAGTTCCAGGATGCGATGAAGACTTGCCGAATCCTGTTAAATACACCATCTGCACAGGGCGGTATCGGAGATATTTACAACTTTATGCTTGCACCGTCATTGACCCTCGGATGTGGCTCCTGGGGCGGCAATTCCGTTTCGGAAAATGTGGGTGTCAAACATTTGCTGAATATTAAAACCGTAGCAGAGAGGAGAGAAAATATGTTGTGGTTCCGTGCCCCTGAGAAAGTATACTTTAAGAAAGGCTGTCTGCCGGTTGCTCTAAATGAGTTGAAAGATGTGATGGGCAAGAAGAAAGTCTTTATCGTAACCGACCAGTTCTTGTATAAGAATGGTTATACCAAGACAGTAACAGATAAATTAGATGAGCTTGGAATCATGCATACGACATTCTATGATGTAGCACCAGACCCGACTCTGGCTTGTGCAGAAGAAGGAGCGAAGGCCATGCGTGCATTTGAACCGGATTGCATTATTGCCATCGGTGGCGGTTCTGCCATGGATGCCGGTAAGATTATGTGGGTGATGTATGAACATCCGGAAGTGGATTTCATGGACATGGCAATGCGTTTTATGGATATTCGGAAACGTGTCTACACCTTCCCTAAAATGGGAGAAAAGGCATACTTTATCGCTGTGCCGACTTCTTCTGGTACCGGTTCTGAAGTAACACCATTTGCGGTTATTACAGATCAGGAAACAGGAATCAAATATCCACTTGCAGACTACGAGCTTTTGCCGAAGATGGCAATTGTAGATGCAGATATGTGCATGGATCAGCCAAAAGGTCTGACATCTGCTTCCGGTATTGATGCCCTGACCCACGCATTGGAGGCCTATGCATCCATTATGGCAACAGAGTATACGGACGGACTTGCATTAAAAGCAATGAAGAATATCTTCGATTATCTGCCGGTCGCTTATGAAAAAGGAGCCCATGATGCGATTGCAAGAGAGAAGATGGCAACGGCTTCTACCATGGCAGGGATGGCATTTGCCAACGCATTCTTAGGTGTCTGCCATTCGATGGCACATAAATTAGGTGCTTTCCATCACCTTCCACATGGTGTAGCGAACGCTCTTTTGATTACCGAGGTAATGCGGTTTAATGCAGCAGAAGTACCGACGAAGATGGGCACCTTTCCACAGTATAGCTATCCACATTGTAAAGAACGCTATGTAGAATGCGCGAATTTCTTGGGAATTCAAGGAAAGAATGAGGATGAGAAATTCGAGAACTTCCTGGCGGCGATTGAAGACTTGAAAGAAAAAGTGGGAATCAAAAAGACCATCAAAGACTATGGCGTAGATGAGAACGATTTCTTAGAGACCTTAGATGAGATGGTAGAGCAGGCATTTGATGACCAGTGCACCGGGGCAAACCCGAGATACCCATTAATGTCTGAAATCAAAGAGATGTATTTGCATGTGTATTATGGAAAATAAGAGATGGCCTTGGCAGGAATCAAGATAAGGTTTCTACGGGCAATGTAAAAGGAGCAACCAAAATCTGGTTGCTCCTTCTTCTTAATCGAATTCATATAATCGCGTTTTTAATCTATAGTTATATAAAATAAAAGGCATATCAAAAAATTGATTAAAGTTTTACCACGTTAACAGCCTGTGGTCCTTTGGCTCCTTCGGTGATCTCGAATTCAACTGCCTGGCCTTCTTCCAAAGATTTGAAGCCTTCCATGTTGAGACCTGTATAATGTACAAATACATCATTACCAGCCTCATCAGAGATGAATCCGTATCCTTTCGTATTGTTGAACCATTTTACTGTACCTTTGTTCATGTTACAATCCTCCATAAAATATAAATGCCGTGTCACAAAGGTTATGACACCTCTCTAAATTAGCATGTTTGCACAGAAAAGTCAATGATTTCGAGAAAAAATAAAACTTTTTACACAAAATCTATTTATTTCGCAGCTTCCTTTGCAAAATCGGTAGTGACTAAGTCTTTATACGGAGCTCTGGCACGTAGTTCCCCGGCTGTTTCCAAGATATCTTGCAATAATTCAAAACTTTCTTTTTCGAAAATCAGATTTTCTTTCCAAGTATCCTGTGCACTATAACGGTTGACGATAGTGGTAATGGTAGAAAGGTCTGTTTCCTTAAATTGTGGTGCAATGATTTTCGCGATTTCTTCCGGGGTATGTTGCTTGACATAGTTCATGCCTTTTTGCAGGGCATTGGTAAATCCTTGGATGACTTCCGGGTGATTTTTTAGATAACTTTTCTTGGCACAAAAGGCAGTATAAGGGACATAGCCGCTATCTTCGCCGAGGGATGCCACCACGTAGCCTTTGCCTTCTGTTTCTAGAGTGGTTGCGCCCGGTTCAAATTCTACCGTATAATCGCCCTGACCTTCCGAAAAAGCAGCTGCTGTAGAACCGAAATCAATATTTTGTACAATGGTAAGATCTGTCTCCGGCTGAATGCCTTGTTGTTTTAAAATGTATTCAAAGACCATTTGCGGCATCCCACCTTTGCGACCACCGAGGACTGTTTTGCCCTTTAGGGATTCCCATTGGAACTTGTAATCTTCCGTCCGACCAACTAAGAAATTACCGGCACGCTGGGTGAGTTGTGCGAAATTTACCGGATAATCGGTTGCGCCTTCGTTATAGGTATAGATGGAAGATTCTGATCCCATAAATCCAATATCCGCATCTCCGGAAATAACAGCTGTCATGGTTTTATCGGCGCCAAATCCAGTTTCTAGCGTAAGGTCAATGCCTTCCTCGGCAAAATAGTCATTTTCAATGGCTACATATAGAGGCGCATAGAAGATGGAATGGGCAACTTCGTTAAGGGTAACTTTCGTATTCTTCGTTTCTTCCTTAGAGCCGCAAGCAAGGAGCAGGATACTGGAAAGAGCGGCAACAAAAAGCAAGAGGAGTCGTTTCTTGGTCATAAAAACCTCCTGGTAAAAATTACTGTTCTTAGGAAGTATATGAGAGGATAAAAAAAGGGTGCAAAAATCATGCAAAAAATGGTTCGACTTTAAGAAAAAGTGCTTGACGTAGAAAAAGAACTTATGTTACACTGACTTTGCAAAAAGGGAGTAGTTGCATGCATTTGCATGTCCTAGTCTTCGTCAGGACGTCGAGAAGACCGGAGGCTAGGTGACTGATTTTGAGTTGAACAAGACTTTTTGTGTACTTTGTTGTGCACAAAAAGTCTTTTTTTGTAGCAAAACCCAGCAATGACAGTGTGCTTTTTGTGAAATGACATTCGCTTGACCTTTGCTATAGATGCTCCGCAAGGATTGCAACACACTTTTTGCAAAGGAATGAATGAGAATACAAAATGAAAAAGGAGGATATGCATGCAGGAGAGTTATCAACGAAAAAAAGAAGAACTTTTTGAAATGTATGGTGGTCCCGAGGGGCTAACGCAGAAGAGAGCAGAGGAGCTGCTGGCTAGACATGGCGCCAACACTTTAGAAGAAAAGCAAAAGAAAAGTGTGATACGTATTTTTCTGGAACAATTCTTGGATTTGTTGGTAGTTATTTTGTTGGTTGCTTCCGTTATTTCTCTGTTATCCGGAAATGTAGAAAGCACCATCGTTATTTTTACAGTTTTGATATTGAATGCTGTGTTGGGAACCGTTCAGTATGTGAAAGCAGAAAAATCTCTGGATGCCATTCGAAATCTGTCTGCACCGAAAGCGAAAGTCTTACGGGATGGCGTGCGCAGAGAGATTGCATCGGATCAGGTGGTGCCGGGAGATATTCTACTCCTAGAAGCCGGAGATATGATTGTGGCTGATGGGCGAATTTTAGAAAATTTCTCCCTGCAGGTGAATGAAAGTGCCCTAACCGGAGAATCCACAAATGTGGATAAGCAAGAGGTGGAGATGTTGGAAGAAGTGGCCTTGGGAGATCGGGTAAATATGGTACATTCCGGCACTATGGTAACCTACGGAAGAGCAACGGTTCTGGTGACGGGAACAGGCATGAATACCGAGATGGGAAAAGTAGTCAGCCTGATGAATAATACCAAGGAAAAACGGACACCGTTACAGATCAGTCTGGACGATTTTAGCAAGAAACTGGCAATGGGAATTATCATAATCTGTATCCTGGTATTTGGCATTCGCCTATATCAAGAAAAACCGGTTATGGATTCCTTGATGTTTGCAGTAGCCCTTGCCGTGGCAGCCATACCGGAAGCCTTAAGTTCCATTGTAACCATTGTGCAGGCTATGGGTACCCGAAAGATGGCAGCACAGCAGGCTATCATCAAAGATCTGAAAGCAGTAGAGAGTCTTGGATGTGTATCCGTTATTTGTTCGGACAAAACCGGAACCCTGACCCAGAATAAGATGACTGTGACGGATGTTTATCTGGATCATCAGGTATGGAAACCGGAGACAATGAAGAGGGAATGTCAGTTACAGAAATTATTTTTACTGAATGCAGTATTAAATAATGATTCCAGCATCCATGATGGACAGGAGATAGGGGATCCTACCGAAGTTTGCCTCCTTACCATGGCAGAAAAGGCAGGACTTTCCGTAGAAGAGATGAGAGGTTTCACGGAACGGTTAGAGGAGATTCCGTTTGATTCGGATCGAAAGCTGATGAGTAGCAAATATTGTATCGATGGACAAAACATCCTATTTACAAAAGGTGCGACGGATGTTCTCTTAGACCGGGTAACTTTTATAGCGACAGCAGACGGGCTACAGAAATGGACAGAGGAAGACCGAAAAAAGGTCAATCAGCAGAACCGTAGATTCTCAGAACAGGGATTGCGGGTGCTGGCATTTGCCTATAAGATCTGTCAGGAAGAGGTGCCTCTTTCCTTGGAACAGGAATGTGATTATGTCTTTTTAGGGTTGGCGGCAATGATGGATCCGCCGCGAGAAGAGTCTATGCAGGCGATCGCTGATGCCATCGGAGCCGGCATCAAACCGATTATGATTACCGGTGACCATAAGATTACAGCTACAGCTATTGCAAAACAGATTGGAATCTTCCAGGAGGGAGATATGGCGGTGACAGGGCAGGAATTAGATGCTATGTCGAAGGATGAGTTAGATGAGAAACTAGAGCGCATTTCCGTCTATGCGAGAGTGTCGCCGGAGAATAAGATTCAGATTGTGGAAGCATGGCAGCGAAAAGGAAAAGTAGTCGCCATGACTGGAGATGGTGTCAATGATGCACCGGCGCTAAAACAGGCAAATATTGGAGTTGCCATGGGACAGACAGGCACAGAAGTGTCCAAGGATGCATCTTCTATGATTTTGGCAGATGACAATTTTGCCACCATTATCAAAGCCGTATTAAATGGGCGAAATGTCTATCGTAATATTATGAATGCCATTTTGTTCCTGTTATCCGGTAATATGGCAGCCATTTTTGTGGTACTGTTTTGCTCTGTTTTCGGATTAGAGACACCATTTGAACCAGTCCATTTGCTATTTATTAACCTGCTGACGGATTCCTTGCCGGCGCTTGCTATTGGAATGGAGCCGTCAGATCAGAACCTGTTAGGGGAACCGCCGCGAAATCCAAAGACCGGCATCCTGATCAAACCATTTATCTTGCGCCTTCTGGGATACGGATGCCTTATTGCAGTGGCAACCCAGAGCGCATATTACCTAGGGTTGGAGGCAGGGCCGAAGATGGCAAGCACCATGGCATTTGCCACCTTGACCTTGGCGCGTTTGTTCCACGGATTTACCTGCAGAAGTAACCGCTCCATAAAAGCAATCGGACTAAAGAGCAACTTATGGAGTATGGGAGCCTTTGCACTGGGGGTTCTATTCCTTGCATTGGTGCTGTTTGTTCCATTTATGAAACAGCTCTTTGTAGTAGAAACTGCATCCCTTGGCCAGGTGGGCTGGATCCTGGGACTTGCTTGTATGCCAACGATTCTTATTCAGGTTGGACGAATGATAAAAGAAAAGATGAAATAAAAAGAAAAAACATCATGAGAATACAAATGATAGAAAAAGGAGGATGATGTAATATGGATGTAACACAGATTATGGGATTATTAGGAGGACTTGCGTTGTTCCTCTATGGTATGCAGATGATGAGTACCGGCTTGGAAAGTGCGGCCGGTAACAAGATGAAGACGATTTTGGAGAAATTGACGGCGAATCGTTTTGTGGGCGTCTTGGTAGGTGCCTTAATCACAGCGATTATTCAATCTTCTTCAGCAACTACCGTTATGGTGGTAGGTTTTGTAAATGCCGGTATGATGAGCTTAAATCAGGCGATCTGGATTATTATGGGTGCAAATATTGGTACCACTATCACCGGACAGTTAATTGCATTAGATGTTGGAGCGTTGGCACCGATTATTGCATTTATCGGTGTGGCTATGATTGTCTTTTTGAAAAATGAAAAAGTAAAACACATTGGCGAGATTATGGCAGGACTTGGAGTCCTCTTTATCGGTATGGATATGATGGGAAGTGCCATGAAACCATTGGCAGAGATGGATGGTTTTGTAAACTTATTGACCAAGTTTGAAAATCCGGTTCTGGGAATCTTAGCAGGTGCAGTTTTCACTGCTTTGGTTCAGTCATCCTCGGCATCCATCGGTATTTTGCAGGCATTGGCAATGAGTGGAGCAATTGGATTGAAAGGTGCAGCCTTTGTATTATTTGGACAGAACATTGGTACCTGTATTACGGCCTTTTTGGCGTCCCTTGGAACCAGCCGCAATGCAAAACGTACCACGGTAATTCATATTATGTTTAACGTATGCGGAACGATTATTTTCACGATCCTTTGCCTTGTAACGCCGATTATTTCCCTTGTGGAAGGATTTACTCCGTCGAATGTACCGGCACAGATTGCTAATATGCATACGATCTTTAATGTTGTGACAACCATTTTGTTACTCCCGGTAGGAACCTATTTGGGAAAACTTGCAACCATGATCCTGAAGGAAAAAGAGGGAGACGACTCCGAGGAAATGCGCACCAAATATTTGCTGGAAATCTCTCATATTAACAATGAGAAATTAGGTGCAGCCATGATCTGTACAGATGGTGTGAAGAAAGAAATTGAACGTATGATCGACATGGCAAAAGCCAATGTATGTGACGCGTTCGATGCGGTTATGGAGCAGAGCAAGAAGAAGCTGCAGGAAGTACAAGAGAGAGAAGAATATGTGGATTATCTGAATAAGGAAATTTCCAAATATATCACTGCAGTCGTACCGCTTGATAAGACGAAGACCGGTAGTAAGATATATCATGCACTGTATCTGACAACTGGAAATGTAGAGCGAATCAGTGACCATGCTATGAACATTGCTGAATACATCGGTATGATGGAGAAAAAAGGCATTGTCTTCCCGGCAAAAGTAGAGGAAGAATTATGTTCCATGAAAGAAAAATGTGAGGAACTCTTCCAGGTACTTTCTGAGCATCCGGAGGATTATCAGGAATGGAAGACGCGGATTGCTGTTATGGAGCAGGAGATTGATGATATGACGATCACCTATCGGGAAGAAATGTTTGAAAATGTCCATGATGAGCAGGCGGAAGAAGGAAGTATTCTATTCTCAGAGATGTTGACAGATTTCGAACGAATCGGAGATCATGCCTTGAATATTGCAAAAGATATGGCAAAGATTCATGGATAAGAGAAGAAACAGATAGAAAATACGGGAAATCATTCTGAAAAATAAAATATGTAGAAAGATGTTTGACTTTAGAAATTTACTGTGCTAAAATGTAAAAGTGATTGAAAAAAGTAACATGATGGGACAGGAGAGGAAAGTCATGAGTAAAAAGATTAGAACAGAAGCGGTAGATTATCTGTTTGATGCGATTCTGAGTTTGAAAGACAAGGAAGAGTGTTACGTGTTTTTCGAGGATGTATGTACGATTAACGAGTTGTTATCCTTGAGTCAGAGATTGGAAGTAGCGAAGATGCTGCGGGAGCAGAAGACCTATCTGGATATTGCAGAGAAGACGGGAGCGTCAACCGCGACCATTAGTCGTGTGAACCGTTCTTTGAATTATGGCAATGATGGATATGATATGGTATTCCAGAGATTGGAAGAGAAGTAAATGAGGGCTGATTCAGCCCTCATTTTTTGGAATATAAGGATAGAGTTCTTCGTAGTTTTCCCGCTGGGCATCGTCGGATGGCAAGGCAGGAATCAGACCGGTACAATAGTTAGCAGAAGCGGAATTAATCAGTAAGGCTTCGTACTCCGGCGTAATGGACTTAAGTTGCGGTTCCTTATGTTCGGTGTTTTTCTTCATGATACCAATCTCCTTTTGTTTCGTTCTTAGAATCAGTATGGATGAAAAGTATTTAAAATATACGAAAGGCGGAGAAAACCGAAGTTTCAACTTGACATAGAATGCGGAAACCTTTAGAATAATGGTATTTGAGACCAAAGAGAAAGAAGGAAATGATATGTTAGAAAAAGATCTGGAAGTGATGAAGACGGCGGCTCATCGGAAGGCGACCCTGTGTAATCAATATTTTGGGAAATATATGATGCGTGCCATTGTGGCAGGCTTTTTTATCGGCGTGGCAACGATTCTGTCCAATATGACAGCAGCGGTTTTATTGCCGACTTATCCACAGTTTGGAAAATTATTGAGCTCTATTTTCTTTTCCATTGCCATTATTTTGGTAGTATTTATCGGAGGAGAATTATTTACCGGCAACAATATGGTTATGGCTATGGGAGTCTATACCAAGACTTGCAAGATTTCAGAACTCTTAAAAGTCTGGTTGTTTAGTTATGTAGGGAATTTTATCGGTGCTTTTGTGATTGCAGGACTTCTGGTGGCAAGCCATTCTTCCCGCCAGTTGCTGATGGATTATTATGAAAGTTTTATCTATGCCAAATTAGATGCAACGCCCATGGAATTATTTGTCAGAGGAATCTTATGTAACTTCCTGGTATGTCTGGCAGTCTATGTAGGAATGAAATTAAAGAGTGAGAGTGGAAAGATGATTATGATGTTCTGCATCATTACCGCTTTCGTTCTGGCAGGATTTGAGCACTGCGTTGCCAATATGGGTACATTCTCCATCGGCTATATGCTCCTTGGAGATATTGGAACAGCAGCGGTGATCAAAAGCCAGATTTTCGTTACGTTAGGAAATATTGTTGGTGGTGCAATATTACTTGCTTTGCCATTAAAATGGATGACACATGAATATTAAGACAGGAAAAAAGAGAAGAAAAGCATCAGTCGCTTTTCTTCTCTTTTTTGTCTTTTTGCTCTTTTTGATCTTTTTTATCTGGTTCCGGAATGGCATCAATCAGACGCTCAATCATCAATTTCTTCATATAGACATCAAAGGAAAGAGAACAGATAATGGAAAAGAGTTGGAGATAATCCTGCTCTTCTTCCGGTGCCTTCTCGAAACTTGCAGTGGCAGTACGGTAGGTGTCCTGCAAATCTTCCAGTAAATGCTTCTTTCGCTCCGGTTCTAGACTCCAAACCTCATTGTATAATTCTGTCAGAGAGATTTCTCCGTCTTTATGAAAGTAGTTCTCTGTAATCGGCCGCAGTAATTTCTCAATATCTTTAATGGATAAAATGTTTTTAAAATAATAGATAAAGACCAAGAGAAGCTGATGTTCCTTGGAATATTTCTTCTTATCCGGCGGTGGGAGAAGATTATTCTTGGCATAATTGTTAATCATGGTTTTGGTCAGAATCTTGTCCTCATCATAGCGCTTGGTAGAAGAGAGCTGCTCCTCCATAAAAGTTGTCACCTGATCCATATATAGGTCAATATTCGGAACATCTTCTGATTGGACATGCCCCATTGGAGTCAGAGTATCTAATATGGTTTGAAATAATTGTTCTTTGTCAATCTTCATGTTTTATCACCTCAACACTCACATTATATAGTAATTAAAACCAGTTCTCAAGTCTTTTCTTAAAAAAGAAATCTTATGAAGAAGAATTGCGAAAGAGGGGAAGATAAGGTATAATGATGAAATATATGGAACAAATGAAAGAGGAATCTATATGAGCATTTATGATACATTAAATCCAAATCAGAAAGAGGCGGTGTTAACTACAGACGGACCGCTTCTGTTACTTGCAGGGGCAGGATCTGGCAAGACCCGTGTGCTGACCCACCGTATTGCTTATCTCATCGAGGAGTGTGGCGTTAACCCATGGAATATTCTTGCAATTACCTTTACCAACAAGGCAGCAGGAGAGATGCGGGAGCGTGTAGATCAATTGATTGGTATGGGTGCTGAGAGCATCTGGGTGAGCACCTTCCATGCGGCTTGCGTGCGAATTTTAAGAAGATATATTGATCGGCTGGGTTACGATACCAGATTTACTATTTACGATGCGGATGATCAGAAGACATTGATGAAAGACATCTGTAAATATCTGAATATCAATACCAAGATTTACAAAGAGAGAGATTTTCTGGCTGCCATTTCTCATGCGAAAGATGAATGTATTGGACCGCAGGAATTCGAGCTTCAGGCAGCAGGAGATTATAACAAGAAGAAGATATCTCAGGTTTATTGGGAATATGAGAGACAGCTGAAGGCCAACAATGCCTTAGATTTTGACGATTTGCTGCTGAAGACGGTGCAACTGTTGCAGACTCAGCCGGATGTCTTAGATTACTATCAGGAGCGATTTCGTTATATTATGGTGGATGAGTATCAAGATACGAACACGGTACAGTTCCGTTTGGTTAGCCTGCTAGCGAAGAAGTATCGGAATCTCTGCGTGGTAGGAGATGATGATCAGTCCATTTACAAATTCAGAGGAGCCAACATTCGGAATATCCTGGATTTCGAGGACGTATTTGAAGATGCAAAAGTGATCAAATTGGAGCAGAACTATCGTTCCACCGGCAATATCCTGCAGGCAGCGAATGAAGTGATTAAGAATAATGCAGGGAGAAAGGCAAAGACCCTCTGGACGGATAATGAGCAAGGGGATCCGATTACGGTTCGCCAGATGGAAAATGAATATGAGGAAGCAGAGTTCGTTGTGTCCGATATTCGTAAACATGTGCAAAATGGAGAGCGGTCCTATCAGGATCATGCCATTTTATATCGAACCAATGCACAGTCCCGTGTGCTGGAGGAACAATTGATTTCCCGGAACATCCCATATAAGATTATCGGTGGAATCAACTTCTACGCAAGACGAGAGATCAAGGATATGCTGGCTTATCTGCGGACTTTGGAAAATGGGCAGGATGATCTGGCCGTGAAGCGAATCATCAATGTGCCAAAACGAGGAATCGGACTAGCTACGATTAGCCGGATACAGGATTACGCTATGGATCATGAGATTAGTTTCTACGAGGCACTAAAGACACCGGATCTCATACCGGGAGTTGGACGCGCCATGGGGAAATTGACGTCCTTTATGGCTTTGATGGAGCATTTGCATGGGAAGTCATCGACCATGCTGATTTCTGAATTGCTGACAGAGATTATCAACATGACCGAATATGATACCTATCTTCAGGATGAAGATAAGGAGAAGGCAGAAGAACGACGGGAGAACTTAGATGAATTGATTAACAAAGCAGTTGCCTATGAAGAGAGTTGCGAGGATGAACCGCCGACATTAGGGGGATTTCTGGAAGATGTGGCGCTGGTGGCAGATGTGGATTCCATGGAGGAAGATAGCGACTATGTCGTGCTTATGACGTTGCATAGTGCCAAAGGATTGGAATATCCGGAAGTCTATATGGTAGGAATGGAAGATGGACTTTTCCCAAGTTATCTGTCGATTGTATCGGATGATCCGCTGGAGATCGAGGAAGAACGTCGACTGTGCTATGTGGGAATTACAAGGGCGAGAGAGAATCTAACCATGACCTGCGCCGGAAGACGGTTTTTGCGTGGGGAAGCGCACTATAACAAACCATCACGCTTTCTGCAGGAAGTGCCAAAAGAATTATTTGCAGAGCCTATGCGAGCATCGAAAAAAGACTTGGAAGTACCGAAACAGATGGCTTACGCCCAGGCAAAACAAGCCTTTCGGAGCAAGGTATACGATACCTATAAACCGGCACAGCAATTCAAAGTAAAAGATGGTAACGGACCAGGCTATGACGTGGGAGACCGGGTTTTGCACGGTATGTTCGGAGAGGGTACTGTTTTAAATATTGTGGAAGGCGGCAAAGATTACGAAGTAACGGTGCAGTTTGACACCATGGGCATCAAGAAGATGTTTGCGCATTTTGCAAAATTGCAAAAAATGTAGAAATGCTGAATTTTACATAATTTTCTGCTTTCTGCATATGGTAATATGAGAAAGAAAGTGATATAATATTTCCATAATATGTGACTGGAAAAGTCGGAAAGGACGTATAAGATGAGTAAAATTGAAGATGTAGTTTCCGCAAAAAAATTGCACGAAGTATTTCACAAAGAGGATAAGAAATGTGCTTTGAATACCATTCGGTGGATTCTGGCTATTGTAGGTCTTGTTTTAGCGATCGCAGGAGTTGTATGTGCAGTGCGTATCTGGTTGGATTCCAGATATGATGATTTCGAAGATGAATTTGAAGACGACTTTGAGGATGATTTTGAAGACGACTTTTTGGCGGAAGACGGAGAGTTATAAGAATGTCAGGGACTGTCGCTTGGACGACAGTCCTTTTTTCGACTTAGAAGCTTTTTTGCTTAAGACAAGCAAGCCTTAGGAAGCTGGCATTTGCGAAGGGTGCCGGAGGATGGAATGGATTAGAGAAGGAGAATAGGAATACATGAAAAAAGGACAAGTATATGAAGGTGTTGTGGAGAAGGTAGATTTTCCAAATAAAGGCTATGTCCGGATTGAAGAAGAAGAGAAGAAAGTGATTGTAAAGAATGCAATTCCGGGACAGAAGGTTCGTTTTTGTATCAACAAACTTCGAAAAGGGAGAGCAGAGGGGCGTCTGTTAGAAGTGCTAGAGGCCTCATCGCTGGAAAAGAGGGAGCCGGTGTGCGATCAGTTCCCGGCCTGCGGAGGCTGTATGTATCAGACGATGCCTTATAAGGAACAGTTGAAGATGAAAGAGGCGCAGATGAAGGAGATCTTGGATGAGGCGATTGAAGGTAACTATATCTATGAGCCAATCTTAGCCAGTCCCCAGGAATTTGCCTATCGAAATAAGATGGAATTCTCATTTGGAGATGCGATGAAAGATGGACCATTGACTTTGGGGCTTCATAAGAAAGGAAGTACCTATGATGTGCTGACGGCTTCTACCTGCAAATTGGTTCATGAGGACATGACGAAGATTCTATCCTGTGTACTTGCGTATTTTCAGGAGCGAAAGATTAGCTATTATAAGAAGATGCAACACATCGGTTATCTGCGTCATCTGTTGCTTCGTCGGGGCGATAAGACAGGAGAGATTCTGGTAAATCTGGTTACGACTACCCAGGAAGAGCATGACCTGACACCCCTTGTTCAGGCATTGCTTGCTTTGCCGTTGGAAGGGAAGATCGTCGGAATCTTACATATTTTAAATGATTCTCTGTCGGATGTGGTTCAGAGTGATGAGACGCGGATTCTGTATGGTCAGGATTATTTCTACGAAGAACTCTTGGGGATGCAGTTCAAGGTCACTCCATTTTCCTTCTTTCAGCCAAATACGAAGGCAGCAGAAGTGCTCTATGGAACCATACGGGAATATCTAAAAGAAGCTTGCGGACAGGATAAGATACTCTTTGACCTCTTCAGTGGCACCGGTACGATTGGACAGGTGCTCTCTCCGGTGGTAAAGAAGGTGATCGGAGTAGAGATCGTTGAGGAGGCTGTGGTTGCCGCTAACGAGAATACGAAGCGAAATGGAATTGAGAATTGTCAATTTTTGGCAGGAGATGTATTTAAGGTCTTAGATGAGATTACAGACAAACCGGATGTCATAGTTTTGGATCCGCCACGAGATGGGGTGCATGTGAAGACCCTTCCGAAAATTCTGGATTATCAGGTGGATACGCTGGTCTATGTGTCTTGCAAAGTGACAAGTCTTGCCCGGGATCTGGAGCTTTTGCAGGCGAGAGGGTATCGGGTTGTGAAGGCTGTGGCCGTGGATCAATTTGTCCACACAGTTCATTGTGAAGTCGTGTGCCTCTTGGAGCGACAATAAGCCATAGTAAATAAATAACAATTTATAGAGGAATAGAAAGAAGGACCTGCCAATTATGGTGGGTCCTTTCAAAATGCTTATCGTTCATATACAATATATCGATACTTCTGCAATAGTTCCGCTGCCTTAGAAGAAGATGCCTCATCATAGAATTCGATTCGCAGAACGCCTTCCTCAAATTCACGGTTGTGAACAATGCCGATATTTTTCAAACTAATATTGTTGGAAGCCAAAATCGTAGCAATGGTCGCAATTCCACCGGTCTCGTCCACGATGTCACAGTAGACAGCATAGACTTTCTTGATCGGTCCTGCAGAACCGGAAGGAATGGAGTTTCGATAGTTCTTTGAGCGCTCAAATAACTGATAAAGCTCACTTTCGTTTCCATCAGAAACATAGGATTTCGCCTCTTCCAATTTGCCAATATAGCGATCTAGAATCTGCACCAGATTGTCCTGATTCTTCAGACAGATATGTTGCCACATAGTCGGAGAAGAGGAAGCAATCCGGGTAATATCTTTGAAACCGCCGGCTGCCAAATTCCGCATCCATTCTTCTTTGGAATCCGTATCGTGAACCAGATTCACAAGTGTGGCTGCAATAATATGCGGCAGGTGACTGATAGTGCCGGTAATGTAGTCGTGTTCCTCGTATCCAAGGACCACCGGAAGCGCTTTGAGAGATTCCACAAAATCAGTATATGCCTGTACCTTTTTCTGAGCAACCTTTGCAGATGGAGTAATAATATAGTAGGCATTCTCAATCAACATGGCTTTGGAGTTGACAAAGCCGGATTTTTCACTGCCTGCCATAGGATGTCCGCCGATGAAATAAGCCTCCATGTCCAATGCCTTGACTTCCTCATGGATGGAAGTCTTCACGCTTCCCACATCGGTAATAACCAAATCCTCATGGAGATAGCGGGTCAGCTGTTTCAGATAAGCCGTGTTATAAGCAACCGGCGCGCATAAGAAAATATAGTTACAATTTGCAAAATTATCGTCAATAGAGGAACATGCCACATCGATACAGGAATCCTGGGTGGCAAGTGCCAATGTCTCTTTGTTCTTATCAAATGCAATTAATTCATAGTCCGGATAGTACTGGCGAATGGCTTTGGCAACAGAACCGCCGATGAGTCCGAGCCCGATGAATCCGATTTTTTTACGTATATTCATAGTTATCATATCCTTTCGTACCTTAAAATGATAGGCGATTTCTAAAGAAAAGTCAATGCATTCTTCGCATTTATCGGCGGGCGCTTTTTTGATGCGTGCAAGGAGAGCGCTTTGGGATCATCCGTGAAAATGCACAAAAAAAGAAATGAATTTTATTTGTAAAAAATTCACAAAATAGTTGAATAATTCTGAGATTTTTAGTAGAATATAACCATGTTATATTGAACCACAAGGAGGCAAGGCGTATGAAAATTTACAGAACGGATGAAATTAGGAATGTTGTATTACTCGGTCATGGCGGAAGCGGAAAGACCAGTTTGGTCGAGGCCATGGCTTATGTATCAGGTGCGACGAACAGAATGGGCAAGATTGCTGATCACAATACTATCAGCGATTTTGATAAAGAGGAGCAGAAACGCGAATTTTCAATCAGTACCACATTGGTTCCAATCGAATGGGAGAAGGCGAAGATTAATATCCTTGATACACCGGGTTATTTCGATTTCGTAGGTGAAGTGGAAGAGGCAGTGAGCGCGGCCGATGCAGCGGTTATCGTTGTATCCGGTAAAGCAGGTGTAGAAGTAGGAACGGAGAAAGCCTGGGAACTGTGTGATAAGTACAAATTGCCGAGAATGGTTTACGTAACAGAGATGGACGTGGACGATGCCAGCTTCCGTGAAGTGGTTGAGACCTTGACTGCGAAGTATGGTAAGAAGATTGCGCCACACTTCCAGCCGATTCGTGAGAATGAGAAGTTAGTGGGATATGTGAACGTTATTAAGAATGCAGGAAGAAGATATACAGGAATTGGACAGCGCGAGGAATGTGAGATCCCGGATTACTGTCTCCCGAACTTGCAGATTTGCCGGGATGCTTTATTAGAAGCAGTGGCAGAGACCAGTGAAGACTTTATGGATCGCTATTTTGCAGGAGAAGAATTCTCCATCGAAGAGATTCGTGCAGCCATGCGTACAGAAGTCATGGACGGAAGCATCGTACCGGTTGCTATGGGATCGAATACAGAAGCACAGGGTGTTGCGAACCTGTTATCCGACATTGTTCGTTTCTTCCCAAGCCCGGACAAACGTTCTTGCGCAGGTATCAGCCGCAAGACAAACGAGATTTTCGAAGCGAATTATGATTTTGCAAAAGCTAAAAGTGCTTACGTCTTTAAGACAATGGTGGATCCATTTATTGGAAAATATTCCTTCTTCAAGGTATGCTCTGGTGTTATTAAGAGTGATGATGTGCTCTATAATACAGATAATGATACCGAAGAGAAGATGGGCAAATTATATACCATGAACGGTAATAAACCAATTGAAGTAACGGAGTTACATGCCGGTGATATCGGTGCTGTTGCCAAGTTATCGGGAGTGAAGACCGGAGATACCTTATCGACGAAGAATACGCAAGTGATGTATGCGAAGACAGAATATTCTACCCCATATACCTATATGAAATATGTAGTGAAGAACAAAGGGGACGAAGATAAAGTTTCGCAGGCATTGGCGAAGATGATGGCGGAAGATGTGACCTTGAAGGCAGTCAATGACAGCGAGAACCGTCAGAGTTTGATTTATGGTATGGGCGATCAACATTTGGAGATTGCTGTGAGCAAACTTCTCAATCGTTATAAAGTAGATGTGACTTTGGAGACACCGAAGGTAGCATTCCGTGAGACTATCCGCAAGAATTCAGATGTGGATACAAAATATAAGAAACAATCCGGCGGACATGGACAGTACGGACATGTAAAGATGAAATTTGAACCATCCGGTGATCTGGAGACACCATATGTATTTGAACAGATTGTCGTAGGTGGTGCGGTTCCGAAGAACTACTTCCCGGCAGTGGAAAAAGGACTTCAGGAATCCGTTGTCAAAGGACCTTTGGCAGGTTATCCGGTAGTTGGCGTGAAAGCAGTTCTCTATGATGGATCCTACCACCCGGTGGATTCCTCTGAGATGGCATTTAAGACCGCTACGATACAGGCCTTCAAGAAAGGATTTATGGAAGCAGGTCCGGTTCTCTTAGAACCAATTGCCAATATTAAAGTAACTGTTCCGGATGAATATACCGGTGATGTAATGGGTGATTTGAACAAACGCCGCGGACGTGTTCTTGGTATGACACCGATTGCAGGCGGCAAGCAGATTATCGAGGCAGATATCCCGATGACAGGCGTATTTGGATACTGCACCGTACTTCGTTCCATGACAGGTGGACGTGGTACATATGAATATACATTTGTTCGTTATGAGCAGGCTCCTTCTGATATTCAGGAAAAAGAGATTGCAAAGCGGGCAGCAGAAGAGGCATAATTGTACTTTTATTCATAAATCTCCTTAAGCAACAGGGGCGTGGCTTTTAGCTATGTCCCTGTTGCATTTTGTATAAAAGGATACCTGTAGAAAATGGAGAATACCAACCTTGCGTATGAAAAAAGATGGTGCTATACTGTTGTAAAAAGAGGAAAAGGAGTATTACTTATGAAGAAATCATTGTGGAAAGGGGTTGCGATATTTGTCGCAATCTTAGCAGCAGTTCTATATTATTACGTAACGATCCCTGCATTTAACTTGCATGCGAAAGGGACCTGGTTTTTCTTGATTTTCTTTTTTGTTATGATATGGGGTGTCATTGCCATTGTAAAAAAACGGCGGTATGAGCCGGTTTTGGATTCAAAATTGTTTAAGGGATTTGGAATCTTTATCGGGGTTGTGTTAGTTGTCTTTTTCATTGGCTCCCTGCTGTCATCACAGATCGTCAATGCCAAGAAGTATCAGCAGCTTCTGAAAGTAGAAGAAGGAAATTTTGTGGAAGACATTGAAG
The DNA here is from genome assembly GCA_964450635.1 of uncultured Faecalimonas sp. Classification (GTDB taxonomy): domain Bacteria; phylum Bacillota; class Clostridia; order Lachnospirales; family Lachnospiraceae; genus Faecalimonas. Next base: position 51,012 of record CAYVDA010000005.1, read on the forward strand.
AATTATCCTATGATCAGATACCGATTCTGGACCGGGATTCCGCTACTATTTTAGGAAATCGTAAGATGGGAAGCATGGTGGACATGGTATCCCAGTTTGAGGTAGATGAGATTTATAGTCAGATCAATTATCAGGATAAACCGGTGCGTGTATCACCGCTACGTTATGCAAGTGCCATTAAGTGGCTGACAAACCATGGGGATGGAATTCCGGCTTATATTATGATCGATATGGCAACGCAGACGACCAGTTTGGTGAAATTGGAAGAGGGAATCAAGTATTCTACTTGCGAACATTTTAATCGAAATATCTATCGCCATTTGCGTTTTCGCTATCCGACCTATATTTTTGGCGAATTGAGTTTTGAAATTGACGAAGAAGGAACACCATATTGGATTTGCCCGGTGAAAAAATATAACATTGGTCTTTTCGGAGGCGAAACCATTGGGAAGGCAGTGCTTTGTAATGCCGTTACCGGTGAGACGACAGAATACGAAGTGGGAAATATTCCGGAGTGGGTAGATAGAGTATTTGCGGCAGATTTGTTAATCGAATTGTATGATTATTATGGTTCCTTAAAGCATGGCTATTGGAACAGTGTTCTGAGCCAGAAAGATTGCCTCATGACCACAGACGGATATAATTATCTTGCGATCAATGATGATGTGTGGGTATATACCGGCGTGACATCTGTAAGTGGAGACCAGTCCAACGTCGGATTTGTCCTTATGAACCAGCGTACCATGGAGACCAAATATTATCGAATCGAAGGAGCAACAGAAAGCTCAGCTATGGCATCGGCAGAAGGTCAGGTCCAGAACTTAAAGTATGTGGCAACCTTCCCGCTGTTACTCAATCTTGGGGGAGAACCGACGTATTTCATAGCACTGAAAGATAATGCAGGTTTGGTGAAGAAATATGCCATGGTGAATGTGGAAAAATATCAGGTGGTTGCCATCGGAGATACGGTAAGTGATTGTGAGAAACAGTATCAGGCACTTCTGAAAAAAGAAGGCATCACCAAGGAAGAAGAGGATACCAGAGAAGTTTTAGCAATCACCGGAACCATCAAGAAGATTGCCCAAGGTGTTGTAAGTGGCGATTCTCATTATTATGTATTATTGCAGGAATCAGAAGAAATCTTCGACATTCCGGTGTTGGATTTTGTAGATGTAATCCGCTATGAAGAAGGGGATTCCATTACTATCGAATACAAAAAAGGAGAGAAGACCAATACTGTCTTATCGGTAACATCCGCTTCTGAGGCGAAAAATGCACCAAAAGAATAAAAAGAAAGCGATATCAAAATGATTTCGCTTCTGTAAGAAAAAAAGGAATCCAAGTCTGGTTGGATTCCTTTTTTATGGGAGGTAAGAGTTATATGCAAAAAACTCCTTTTAATTGCTCCGTTATGTTCATATTCATTAATTTAATAATGTGCATTTGTTTAAGTCGACATCTTTTAATTCATCCATAGAAGCACTGATGCTAACTACGAAATCAACTTGATGTCTGTCAGAAATATTACTGATGCGTTCAATAAATCGAGGAATGTTCTCCAAAGAAACACTTTGCTGTTTTAAAATACCGTCGATAAAGATGCAATCGATATCGTGGTTGGAACTGAGCATACCGTATAAGAAACCGGTATATTCATCAATGTTTCGAATAGAAGGATAATCAGCCATACAGATGGCTCTGATATCGAATGACAAGCTATATGTATCATTATGACTGTTCTTAATGAATACAATGTTGCCATCACTTTCCTTTGCTTTTGTGTTTGCTAACTCAATCATCTGCTGAGTCTTTCCGCTGCCCTTTTGGCCTGTTAATAAATTTACCATGGGAATCACTCCTTCGTTCTGTATTTCACATTTCAGTATATATATGATGTAACTATTATACAACAGAAAGCCCATTTGGGCAACAAAATTTGCTCAATTTGTGCAATATTGTGTAAAAATTCACTTTGTGATAAGATAGAAGAATGAAAATACAAAAACAGGAGGTTTTGGGCAGTATGAATCGATTGGAACAGCAACTGGAATTTATTGTAGAGATAGATAAAGTGAAGCAGATTTATCGGCAGACATATCTGGCGGATGGAACGAGAAAGGAAAATGATGCAGAGCATTCTTGGCATATTGCCCTGATGGCCTATTTGTTGCAAGAATATGCGGTGGCGCCGGTGGATGTCTCTAGGGTAGTGCCGATGGTACTCATCCATGATTTGGTGGAAATTGATGCGGGAGATACCTATGCCTATGATGCCGAAGGGAAGGCCACCCAGCATGATCGGGAGCAAAAAGCGGCAGAGCGGATCTTCGGACTGCTTCCAAAAGAGCAGGGAAATTGGTGCAAAGAATTGTGGATGGAATTTGAGGCTTACGAAAGCAACGATGCTAGGTATGCCCATTTGTTGGATAATTTACAACCCCTTCTGCTAAATGATGCAGCGAAAGGTCGAAGCTGGGCAGAACATGATGTATGCAGAAGCCAGATATACAAGCGTAATGAGAAGGTACCGGAGACGGCGCCGGCAATCTGGGAGAAGATGAAAGAGATCATTGATTCCTATGTAGAAAAAGGGATTGTAAAGCCGGATTAAAAAGCGCTTTTGAAAAGCACTTTTGAAAGGCTATTTGAGAAAAATCTACTTACTTTACGATACCTAAATATGGTATAATATATTTATATTATACCTGCGCCGATTCGCATCTGAGCGAAGCGAAGATAATTGCATCTGCGAATCGTGTGCATCCATGCGGAGCTTGTGGTTCTAATTATAGAAAGACGGTGAAAGAAGATGTATCAAGTAAAGGATAAGATATTGTATGGCACACATGGAGTCTGTGAGATCATAGCGATGGAAGAGAAGGAATTTATGGATACCAAGAAAGAATACTATGTCTTACGACCTTTGAGTGATAAAGGCGCAACCTTGTTTGTGCCGGTAGGTAGTGAGAAAGGGGAGAGTAAGATGCGTTCCCTGCTGACAGAAGAAGAGATCTATGATCTGATTCGCAACATGCCTTATGAGGAAGCGAATTGGATTCAGAATGAGAATGAAAGAAAAGAAAAATATAAGAAGATCATCGCAGGTGGCGACCGGACAGAATTGATTCAGATGATTAAGGCGCTCTACTTTCATAAGTTAAAGAGAGAAGAGAAGGGCAAACGACTCTATCTGTCGGACGAGCGGTTTTTCCACGAGGCGGAACGCCTTTTATATGAGGAATTTCAGTATGTGCTTCAGATTAAGCGGGAAGCGCTTTTGCCGATGATTTTTGAGGAAATTAGTAAAAATCAAGGATAGGAATGACTGACAATGAATATGCTAGATACTGTAGGACAGGTATTGTCCCTATTTCTTATCATGGTAATTGGATTTATCATGTATAAAAAGAATATTATAGATGATGAGGCAAATGTACGATTTACCAGGCTTGTGTTGAATGTGACCGTGCCGGCTCAGATTATTACAGCCTTTGTGTCCAACCAAGGAATTGTAGGAAGAGGGGAAGTGGTCCAGGTGTTTGGAATCTCCCTTCTGATGTATGTGGTCTACGGACTTATGGGGATTTTATTCCTATATGGAGTTCGTGTGCCGCGAGAACAACGCGGTACTTACCAATTTATGGTGATGTTTGGAAATGTTGGATTTATGGGATTTCCGGTGGTGGAGACCATCTTTGGAAAAGAAGCTCTAATCTATGCAGTGATTTTTAATGTCATCTTTAACCTCTTGGTATATTCCATTGGGATCTTGATGATCAGCAATTTGGGCGGTGGGAAGTTTGACTGGAAGAAGCTTATGAATATGCCCCTTCTTTCCTCCCTCCTTTCCATTCTCCTGTTTTTTGTAGGAATTCCTTTGCCTAAGACGGTGATGGATTCCTTGAACTTTTTGGGAAATGTAACAACACCGGTTGCTATGCTGCTATTAGGTGCGGTCATTGCCAAGATGCCCCTTCGCAGCTTGTTTGATGAATGGAGAATTTACCTATTTACGGTGGTAAAATTATTATTTCTTCCGGCTGTGACTTGGGGACTCTTTACCATCCTGCCGGTTCCATCTGCATTGGTTCGTAATGCGCTGTTGGTGCTATCGGCTATGCCGGTTGCGACGAATACGACAATGCTGGCAATTGAATATAAAGGCGATATAGATCTGGCGTCGAAGGGAATCTTTTTTACTACCATTCTTTCCATGGTGACCATTCCCTTGGTTGTGTCAATGCTATAAAAAGAGAAGAATACGATATTTTAAAATGCATTTTGCTGCGTTTTGGGATATCGTATTCTTCTTTATAACATAGCGTTCTGATATTTATAATACCTTTGTTGTCCATTTGGAGCAGTCCCAGACTTCCTGCACCACATCCCGGTAGAATTCCGGCTCATGGCAGATGAGAAGGACGCTTCCCCGATATTCCAGTAAGGCCCGTTTTAATTCTTCTTTGGCATCCACATCCAGATGGTTGGTTGGCTCGTCCAGAAGCAGGATATTCGTATCACGGTTAATCAATTTGCAAAGGCGTACTTTCGCCTGCTCGCCACCACTTAATACCCGAATCTGACTTTCAATATGCTTGGTAGTCAGACCACATTTTGCAAGGGCAGAACGGACTTCATACTGATTGTAGGATGGAAATTCCGCCCAGATCTCTTCAATACAGGTAGAGCGGTTGTCCGGAGCCGTTTCCTGCTCAAAATATCCAATCATCAGATTCTCTCCAAGCTCCACCGAACCGCTAAGGGAAGGAGTAATGCCTAAGATACTCTTTAGTAAGGTGGTCTTTCCAATTCCATTGGCGCCTACAAGGGCAATCTTTTGCCCACGTTCCATAGAAAGAGAGAGCGGCTTGCTCAGGGGCTCGTCATAACCGATGACAAGGTCCTTAGTCTGGAAAATATAACGACCCGGCGTACGGCCGATGCGAAAATGAAATTCCGGCTTCGGCTTTTCTGCAGCCAATTCAATGACATCCATCTTATCTAATTTCTTCTGGCGGGACATAGCCATGTTACGAGTGGCAACCCTGGCTTTGTTCCGGGCTACGAAATCTTTTAGCTCACTGATTTCCTGCTGTTGCCGTTTATAAGCAGCCTCCAATTGGGCTTTCTTTACCGCATAGACCTCCTGAAAATGATCGTAATCTCCCACATAGCGATTCAATTCCTGATTCTCCATATGATAGATCAGGTTGACGACCTCATTTAAAAATGGAATGTCATGGGAGATAAGGATAAATGCATTTTCATATTCTGTCAGATAGCGCTTCAACCAGCTGATATGCGCCTCGTCTAAATAGTTGGTCGGCTCGTCTAAGAGCAGGATATCCGGCTTTTCTAGCAACAATTTGGCAAGCAATACCTTGGTACGCTGGCCACCGCTGAGTTCATCCACCTTCCGGTCCAGCCCCAGATCCATAAGGCCTAAGGCTCTTGCAACCTCCTCGACTTTTGCATCAATGACATAAAAATCATGAAGGGTTAAGGTGTCCTGAATGGTACCAAGCTCCTCCATGAGCTCCATCATTTCCTCGTCAGAAGCTTCACCGAGATGTTCGCAGATGGTATTCATCTTTTCTTCTAGTTCAAAAAGATAGGAAAAAGCGGATTTTAATACATCCTCAATGGTCATATCTTTGGTCAGGACACTGTGCTGATCCAGATAGCCAACCCGGACATTCTTAGCCCATTCGATTTTTCCCTCATCCGGCATGAGTTTGCCGGTTACAATGTTTAAAAATGTGGATTTTCCTTCCCCGTTTGCGCCAACAAGGCCAATGTGTTCCCCTTTTAGCAGGCGGAAAGAAACATCCTGAAAAATGCCACGGTCACCAAAGCCGTGGGATAAATGTTCTACGTTTAAAATACTCATGTATGTATTCCTCCATCGCTATCCAATATATCTTATGGACGGAGAAATGTCAAACCGTAAAAAGAGAGAAATGTATGGATGCAACGAAAAGAAAATGTATGGATGCAACGAAAAGAAGTGTTGTCTTTTTGGTGGGAAGTATGGTAATATAGATAGGCATTTGAAAAAGAGTAGAATTGGAGAAAATAAGATGAAACAACGAGAGACATTTACCAGCCGACTTGGCTTTGTAATGGCATGTATCGGTTCTGCCATTGGACTTGGAAATATATGGCTGTTCCCGTACCGTTTAGGAGAGTATGGCGGAGCGGCATTCTTGATTCCGTATTTTATATTCGTTTTGTTACTTGGCTCCGTAGGCTTGATGATGGAATTTTCTTTCGGACGTCATTTCCACGGCGGTTCCATGACCGGAATTGTTCGGGCATTTGAAGAGAAAGGGAAAAAAGGCGGGAAGATCGTAGGGGTCTTGCCGGCTATTGGACTTCTTGGAATCTTTCTATTCTATAATATCGTAGTAGGATGGATTCTGAAATATCTTGTGATGAGCGTGAGCGGAGGCTTAAAAGGAGTAGATAAGACCACTTATTTCAATGGTTTTGCAGGAAGCAGCAAGTCCATTCCGTGGGATCTTCTTGCCATCGGTTTGACTGTGCTGATTATCTGCGGCGGTATTGTAAAAGGGATTGAGCGAATCAGTAAGATTATTATGCCGGCTTTGTTTGTAATCTTTATCGCCTTAGCCATTCGTTCTGTTACCCTTCCGGGAGCAGAAGCAGGGATCGCTTTTTTGTTGAAGCCGGAGTGGAGTCATCTCTTGGAGGCAGATACCTGGGTGATGGCGCTGGGACAGGCCTTCTTTACCGTATCTTTGAACGGTTGTGGAATGGTGGTATATGGAAGCTACTTGAAGAAGGAATATAACATTCCAAAGCTGGCGGTGACCACAGCTGTATTGGATACTTGTGCAGCGATTCTTGCATCCTTTGTAATCATGCCGGCAGTCTTTGCTTTTGATTTGGATGTGAAATCCGGACCACCGCTTTTGTTTATGACCATGCCTAGTATCTTCGAGCAGATGCCGGGTGGGCAGATTGTGGCGATTGTATTCTTTGTCAGTTTGCTTTTTGCAGGGATTTCTTCCTCCATCAATATGCTGGAGGGAGTAGTGGAAGCGATGACTTCCCATACCAAGTTGACACGGAAGAAGGCAGTGGTAATCGTAGGTATATTTTCCGCCCTCGTTTCGATTCCGTTGAATCTGAGTATGACTGCTTTTGATGGATTTACGAACTTTATTACCATCCTTATTTCACCCCTTATGGTACTGGTGGTGCTTGTGGTCTATCTGTATCTCTACGATTCCAAGAAAGCCTTGGAAGAGATCAATACCGGATCGAAGCATCATTTTGGAAATGGGTTTATGGTATTCTTAAAATATATATTTGCCCTTGTCACAGTGGCGGTCATTATCTTAGGTGTGGCTTACGGTGGCATTGGTTAGGAGGAATCATTTGATATGGATGCACCAAAATATGTAGAGAAGATTATTCTGGAGCCGAAAGCCTCCATGGAGATGTCTAGTCCCTTCAAAGATGTGAGCGTAGCCTTTAACTGGCTGAATCGGGATTATCCGATCTATCATGAGCATTCCCACTGGGAGTTGCTGGTGATAATGACAGGAGAGATCTGCCATAATATCAATGGAGTAGAGCGTGTGTTAAAGCGGGGAGATGCCTGCCTGATTCGTCCTACGGATGCCCATTCCCTGACATTCAAAGGGAGACAGAAGAAAGGGGATTTTCAGCAGGTGAATTTCACTTTTTCGGATTCCTTTGCAAGAAAATTGCTGAATATCTATGACAGTTATGAGAAAGTGCTGACAAGCCCGGAGACTTTTATCTTTTCGTTGGAAGATTCGGAACTTTCCATGATTTATGACAAAGCACTTTTGGCACAGAACTTGCAGAAGGATGAATATGAGATGAGTACAAAAATAATTATCTCCAGAGCGATTGCCAGTTATTTTGAGCAGCGTATTTTGTTTGATACGGCTTATCCGGATTGGCTCAATGAATTTATCAAATATATCAATAACCCGATTGCCTTTGATAAATCCACCCAGGAACTGGCGACCCATACGCCTTATTCGTATTCCCGGTTATCTACCTTGTTCAAACAATATGTGGGAACAACCATTGTAGATTACATGAATAGTAAGAAGATGGTCTATGCCAAACGACTTTTAAAGACAACCAATTATACCACCCTTCAGATATCGGAGCAGATCGGATACAGCTCCCTGTCGTCCTTTAATCATTTGTTCAAAGACACCTTTGCAATGACACCGTCAGAATATCGCAAGCGTCACAAAAGCGACAGACAGATGTAATGAAAAAGAATAAAGTAGGAGAGTTTGTAACCCAGACTCCTCCATGAAAAAAAGACCTCACCTGAGGTCTTTTTTTGGTTAAAAGCTAGGAAGGGGATTCCTTAGCTTCTAGTTGTTTTGTTTTTCGATTTCAGCCATCTTCATTGCACGTACTTTCAATGGTAAACCAAAGAGAGTGATGAATCCGTCTGCATCATGGTGATCATATAATTCACCGGTTGTGAAACTTGCAAGAGACTCACTGTACAGAGAATATGGAGAAGTTGTACCGGCTTTGATGATGTTACCTTTGTAAAGTTTGAATTTTACTTCACCGGTTACATATTCCTGTGTTTTTTCGATAAATGCCTGCACTGCTTCACGAAGAGGAGTGAACCATTTTCCTTCGTATACGATC
>CAYVDA010000006.1:0-52704 GCA_964450635.1 uncultured Faecalimonas sp.
CCCGCGACCCTCGCCTTGGCAAGGCGATACTCCACCACTGAGCCACTCGTGCATATATGTTCGCAACCGAACAAAAGTTATTGTATCAGTTGCAACATACTTTGTCAATCCCCTTTTTTTATTTTTAGGGATGTTTTTTCATTTTTTCGTTTTTTATTTTGTTGAGAGAATGGAATCGATCGCCTTCACCAGCAGCCTGTCTCCATCCACAGTAAATCGAATATTATATCCTGCAAAGGAGACGCCATACAGACGCTCAGGGTCGTCATGATAAGCCGGTCTTGGATCCTGCTCTAAGACTCCAAGTAACGCTTTTTTCTTCTCCTGCGGAATCTGTATCAGCAGTTCCTCCGGAAAATCCACCTGCAGATCGGCTTTTTTAACCTGCCCGGCAAAACCGGCTCTTGCCTCCGGATGACTGTCTGCATATGGCAGATAGGGTTTGATATCATAGATCTTCGTTCCATCCATCAAATCTGCACCAGACACCCACAGCACCGGGCCATCAGTAGTCTGTTCCACCTTCTCCAATCGTACAGAAGACAATCCTATGGGATTCGGGCGGAATGGAGAACGGGTGGCAAAAACACCCATATGGGTATTGCCGCCTAGGCGCGGCGGCTTCACTGTTGCCGACCAGTTCTTCCGTTCCGTCCCGTCAAATTTCCATAAAATCCAGATATAATCGTAATCCTCCAGACCCTTTACCGCATCCGGATGACGATATTCCGGTTCAAAGACAATCTTCCCGGTTAATTCTTCCACCAGATTACTCTGTCTGGGAATCCCGAATTTTTCCGGGAAATCTGTCTCAATATGTGCAATGATCTTATCCATCATTTCCTCTTTCTATACCAGGTAAGTCTCGAATTCATACGGATGCAAGGTAATCTCTAACTTCTTGCCTTCCATTGTCAAGACGCCACTTTGTTCTTTGTCAGAAGCATTGTAGATACGAACCATCTTCTTGCCATCTTCTTCTGCATAACGAGTCATAAGAAGCTGTGGATTGGTCAGAGATACTGCTGTCTCCTTCTTCTCTCCAAGTCCTGACGGGAAGAAACTCAATACATACGGCTGCTGGTTATATCTCTGTGCCTGCTGATCTAAAGTCTCTACCTCTGTTGTCAGACGATAGCTAAATTCACGAAGTCCCATATCAATGTGGTCATGGTTAATATCATGGTCCGTATAAGCACGATCGTAGATCGGGTGAGCAGAATATACCGGTGTACGAAGAAGGTTCAGATTCAATACACCTGCATCTGCGCTTCCGCCATAGGTTCCATTATTCAATACTGCAAATCCTGCATTCTCTTCTAACATACCACACCAATTGTGGAAATATACTTCCTTATTTCCCTGACGTAATGTTTCTCTTCCGAACATTGTCTGTCCGACAAACTTGCTCTCTTCCATCGTAGTTGGGAATGAAAGTTTGTACATCTTATTGGCATCATTGGAATAAAGTTTGATCTTCACATCCATATATGCATCCTGCTTTGGCAAGGTATAAGTAACCACTGCATAACTTCTGCCATAGCCGAAGATTGCCTGGATCCGTGTAATAACATCTCCATTTTCAATCACTCTTACATTCTCATAATCTTCTCCCGGATAGCCGTTAAATGCATTGGCTTCTTCTTTTGAAAGAAGGGTAAATGCACCAATCTGCTTGTCCATTGCATCTACATTCATGCCCCATGGATCTTCATCATCTGCAAAGACGCGAATCTGTGCACTGTCTTTCTTTAAGTAATCTTTGCCATCTATTACATAGCGATCTACCAGACCAGTTGCCTTATTAATGCTGACGCTCATTCTCTCTGTATCAAATAAGAAATGGGTCTCGTTCTGGTCGCACGGCAGAATCGGACGAATCGGTTGTTCGATCACTTCCAATTCGCAGTCAAAACGATTGATGCTCATCGGTGCTAATTTTGCACGGAAGGTAATTCGTTTGCGCCAATCCAAATGGAACATACAATCTTCTTTGATATTCTGTGTTGGAAGATAGGTTCCATCCTGGGTACGTACCTTCGCTACCGTCACCTGGTTCTCATTGTGATTCTGTTCTTCTAACTGGAATTCTACTTCCACTTCCTGTTCTACCTCATATGGGTTCGGATTAAATACCAATACCGGAATCTCACCACGTTTTCCTGCCGGCTGTCCTTCACAAAGCTTGAAGAAAGCTTTGGTCATATTCATAGATAAGGTCTCTCTTCCGCTGTCCATAAGGCGCAGGATACTCTCTTCGGCCGGTTTTATCATAGTCCCCGGAAGGGAATCATGGAATTCAGAGAAGAGTAATGCTTTCTCTGCATCTTCCATCCGCTTTTTATCGTAAGTCACACCGCTGGCTGCCAACATCTTCTCACATAAGAACAGTTCATTTTCCATCTTTCTGTGCTTCTGTTTGATCTGTACCATGGTGGTATAGCATCCTACCATACAATGTACCATAGAAGTATCGATGGTGCGGAGTTTGCTCTGATCTACGGTATCGAAATATTCTTCACAACCGGATGCAATCAACTTTACTTCCGGATGTTCTTTCTGATATTCCATGATAGCATTCCAGTCTTCCTCAGAAGGACCACCGCCATGGTTTCCGATTCCCCAGCACATCAAAGTCTTATCATATTTTACTTCATCCGCAAAATATTTAACTTTTTCTACAGCCTGTCCTTTCATGGAATTGTAGCAGGAGATCATATCATGCCCCAAAATCTCGCTTCCATCATAGCCTTTCCAGATAAAATTCGCTTCCGGAACCATCGCCAAAGGACGCATGAACAAATAATTCTTGTATCCATTCTTCTTTAAGATCTGCACCAAACCGCGGTCGTGACCAAATGGATCCATATTGATGGCAGTCTCTGCCTTCACACCAAATTTTTCCATAAAATATTTGTTACCCACTTCAATCTGACGTAAGATGGATTCTCCCGATGGCATAACACAATCCGGCTGCAGGTACCAGCCGCCCATAATACGCCATTTTCCTTCTTTTACCAATCTCTGGATTCTGGCAAATAAAGCCGGTTCGTACTCTTCTACCCATTCATAGAGTACAGATTCGTTATGATTAAATACAAAACCATCATATTTCTCACAAAAATCCGCCGCTACACGAAAAGTGGAGATGGCTTCTGCCATCCCCTCTTCTTTCTGCCATAGCCATACCGGATCTAAGTGTGCATTACATAACATATAAATCTCTTTCATCTCTTGCTCCTCACACTTTCATATTTTTAGTTCAGACCCCATTTTGCATATAATTCGGATATCCCATTTACTTCGCTTAGCATAGTCAGATGCTGTTCATCTGCAATCCGCTTAAATTCTAATTTATATGCATTAATAACATCTTCACTTGTATTATAACTATAACACTCAATGAACAAATATACAAATGATAATTTCTCACCATCGATATGTTTTCGATACATTTCATATTGCTCCGGATTGGATTCTTCTAAAGGAGCAATCTTCTCTTTTGCTTTTTCGCTGGCAGCAATCCATCCTTCTAAGATGTCTTTCGGCCAGAATTCTTCTTTGACAAGTTCCATGTATAGGCTTCTAGTTCCGCCAAGTTCCTTATTCTCCTTATCAAACGCCGTCAAGGTTCTAAGCTGCTGATAGCAAGTCTTCATCTCTTCTGCAGCCGGCCCAAAATATCCTTCGAAGAACTGATTCACTAAGGCATTCACATCCTGGTCCACATCCCACGCCAGTTTGTAATCCAGATAAGACATTAGGGCGGACCATCCGGTAACCACGCCTGTCTCGTTATGCTGACGTAGGTCAAAGAGATATTTTGCTCCTTTTTCAACTGCCCATCGATAGTTCTCTGCCAGACAATCAAAGGAATCATATGGTGCCAAATAATAGTTGTAGTTACAGCTATAGTACCACAGATACAATTGTCCGTTGGAAATATCTGTCCATGCGGACATGTTCTTATAATATTCCTGATTTGCTTTGTCTTTCAGGCTTCGATAGTAGTCCATGTTGATCGGTGCCAGGTAGCAATATACATGGTCATTTAATTTCAGGTTCTTGTTCGCTTCCCATTTACCGGAGGTCTCATTGTAAGATGCCGGCGGTGCCTCATAGCCAAGGTAAGCAAAGAACATAATCTTTAGATCCCGGGCATATGGCTTTCCTTCTTCGGATTGGAACCACTCCTGCACTTTATCATCCATATCATTCAAATACAGAATCACGCTGGCAGAAATCGCACCATATTCACGAATCACTTCCTGACAAGCTTTACAAGCACAGCTGTCAAAATTATCTTCCATGGTTAAGGTAACGGCGGATTTCGTCGTATCCTTCATTAGCTCTTTCTTCAATGCCTCAAAAGTCGCCTGCTGCATCTTCGCATATTCTTTTTCATCCCCATGCGCCGTATAGCAAAGCTGGCTCTTATTCGCATTAAACCATTTGCTGCTAGGATTCTTTACATGTGCCACATAACGCATAGAGTTATGTGCCCAGCCACCATTTACAGATATAAAATCTTCCAGATACGGACGTACATGCATACGATATAAGGTATTATTATCGCTGGTTACCACACCGTCTCCTGCGGTTCTTGCCGGGATGTCCGGAATATCCGTCACATCTGCCTGCCAAAGTGGCAACTCTCGTACCCCTTCTTTAACCGTATAACAATCTTTCGCGAAGAAATCATAATCAATCAAGGTCTCTAGCAAGCCATAGACTGCATACAAGGAACCATATTCTTCTCCGCCAATCAGATAGAGATTATCGCCTTTGGTTACAATGCGATAACCGTCTCTTCCCAGCTTAGCAGAATCATAAGAAACCTCTGCTTCCTTCAGCTGGGCTGTCTCACCGATGGAAATATACGGTTTATCGGTTTCGATTGCATCATCGGTTGCAATCGGAAGCGTCACATTGGTAGACTCTTCAAAAAATTTATTAAATTCTGAGGCTGCAACTTCAAGCAAGCTGCCAGCCTCTTTTGGAATCACAAGTTGGTAATCTGATACTCCGTCTTTCAGAATGTATCTGCCTTCCACTGCCGCATAACGCTCTGTCTCTTTCGTGTCAGATTTCTTTTCCCCACAGCCGACGCAGCCAAGCACCATGCTCATGGTCAAAATGGATATGATGATCTGTTTTAATCTTTTCATGGGCCTACTCCTTTACGTCGATTTCATAGGAAGTGAATGTATAATTTCCGCTCTCATCAGATACCATATATCGAACGGTATAGCTTCCTTCCTCTGTAGCTTCAAATGCTCCATCCTCTGTCTGTACCCAGATACCTTCCGGACTAAAGACATAGGTATAGACATTGCATTTCTTGCTTCTGTCGTCTTTTGCCTCTACTTCTGCCACTTTTACTTTATCTCCCACATCTGCTGATGTTTTGTGCTTTTTCAAAGTAACTGTCGGGGCCGTCATGTCTTTTGCAGTGATTGCATAGACATATTCCGTACTCTTGCCTTTTCCATCTTCTGCTACATAACGGATGGTATAATCTCCAAACTGGGTTAATTCAATGGTTATATCCTGGGTCGGATCCTGCATTCCATCTAATTTCACACCATTGACATCGGTAACTACATCTCCTTTTGGATCTGTCACGGCCAGAGACAAGGTACACTGCGGATCCAAAGTATCATAGACAAATGCACCCGGAATCTCTACCTTTTCGTGTAAGCCTCTATCACCGGATTTGGTTGCCACCAGAATCTGTGGTGCAAAACGGTCCATCCGGGTATTATTTAAACTCTGCCCATTGATGCTATTGATCACAAGCTGAGAAGCGCCTTTTACATCTGCTACTTCTATTGCAAATCCGGCAACAGAATGGGTAAATCCTGTAAAGCTGCTTCCATCTGTAAACGTATCCACCTTCAGATTGCTTCCATTTGCTGCAGAGAGCATATGGGTTTCATTGTTATAAGCAAGGGCAAAGTTGCGATCCATTCCTGTAAAGGAGGATACCACATCTACTTCGATACCATCATTGATGGAGAACTTGGTTCCTGTCGCTGTACGACGATAAGTAAGCTTCACCTGTTTTCCTGTCAAGGTATCCGTCATATAAACATGAATCTTATGATACTTGTTCTGTTTTCCAACCTGGAAAGAGAACTCTAATTTCTTCACCTGAACGAAGTTTACAAAATCCAATCTTGCTCCCTTGTCCGTCGTATAGGTAACATTGGTTGCTTCCTTGGTTGCTTTTGCACTTCCCTTAGTTACTGTAAAATATTTATCCAGGCTCAAATCACCGGTATATCCCACATCTACCACGGTACCTTCATAGGATTTTTCGCAGGAAAGTTCTTCTACCGTCAAGCGGTAAGTTACTAATACTTTTCCCGGCTTCGACGGCACATAGGAGCCATCGGTAAGCTCTACTTCTTTTCCGCCTTTCTCGGTCACATAGACTTTCATCGCCGCCAAAGTTCCTTTGCCAGATGAAAAATCATATCCTTCTAAGGTCGGCATGGTATAGGTTGCACCCAAAATAAAATGTTTCTGTATTGCTACATCGTCATATACCTGCGGTTGATTGGTATGATTCGCCTTAATATTAAAGACCTTCTCTACTGTGGAAATATAGTCTTTTACCGTCACTTTGATCTCCCAATTTCCATCCATCATCGGCGTAAATTCTTTGGTCTTTTTCGGAATCTCTACCGTCTCTCCACTCTCTACATGTGTGGCAACAAGGGTATAATCCACTCTGCCGGATGCATCGGTGCAGACCACATCTTTTAATACTTTAACTGTGCTTCCGGTGGTGGTCTCTGTCAGAGCATCTTTGCATTTTACCTGCAATCCTTCTCCTGTAACAGCATAGACTTTCACACATTTCACCGCAACATTTCCGGTCTCATCCGTTGCCAGATATTCCAAGGTGTAGACCCCTTCTTTATCCGGTGTAAAGGTTCCATCTGTCACCGATAATTTAATCGGATTCTCAGAATAATATTTGTAATAAGCAGATGGTGTTACTGCCACCTCTCCATCATATTTATCAAAAGCTCTTGCCTCAAATAAAGGATATGGTTTCCCAACCAAAGCTTTCGGCAAGGCCTCTTCCTCATAGCCGGTATTGACCGTCACAACCGGAGCTTCCTGATCTCCAACTACCGAGAAATCATTCTCTCCATTGATCTGGTTAAAGGTCAAATTGCAGGAACCCGCCTGGTAATTCTCAGCCCAGACTGTCATCTTCACTTCGCCTGTCTCGAATCCGTTCCAGAGATCTGTTCCAAAGCTTGCACTGTCGTCAAGATCTACGATCATACGATTCTGCGCCCCGCTATAAATCTCTCGATCCACATACAGTGCCTTCGTCTTATAATCAAAATATACTTTCAATTGAATATCCTGACTGGATATCGGCTGTCCCGTCATAGAGAAGTAAACCGGTGTACCAAATTGGTCATTGGTATGAATCTGAGTTTTTAATGGATCCTCTAAATTCTCCATTCCGACTTGCGGCTGATTTGCAGCACCTGCGGAAAGATAAATCTGCCCATTCGCCCATTCTTCGCCCAGGCACTTCAATGTCAAAGTCAGATAGTTGCCGGCATCATACAAATCGGTAAAACGAATCTTTACTGCCAAAGCATCTGCTGTTCCCACAGTATGCGGTTGCATCTCCATATCTAAAAGTGGCTTCTCTTTCGTAGATGTAGATAAATCCAAGGCTTTATTGTATGTAAAGACATCTTCAGAAGCAATGCTTACCTGAATCTTATTCTCTTTTACCATAGCCGAAGATTTCTCACTGCTCACAGAAAGTAAACTCTTATCTACCACAAAATGTTCCTTTGCTGTTACCGTCTTTCCATCAAATTCCGCCTGATATACAATGCTATATTGGCCTTCCTCAGACAAAAGAACCGTCTCACCTTCCTTTGCTTTTCCTGACGGATAAACCAAATAGGTGCTCGCCGATGGCTTTTCTTCTCCTTTGTAGGAGACTTCCCCGGTTGGCATAGCAATCTCTTCTCCAAATGCATATTTCTCTTTTAGCTCGCTGCCAACTACTTTCGCCTTCTCAGCATCAGACTGAAAGACGAAATGGCTCGCCACCCCTGCTACAACCAGGCAAAAAAGAGAGGCTGCCAGAAGCGCTTTTTTTGTTATCTTCATCTGTCGTCTCCTTTCTTATCCTTTCACCCCGCCCATGGTAATATTACCCATGAGTTTGTCATTAAAAGCAATGAACAATGCCAGGATTGGTGCCAATATAATGATACATCCTGCCATACGCATCGGTACGGTACTGATGGCATTCGAGGTATAGTTCGATACATAGTACAAACCATAAGACAAGGTCGGTCTTGCCGGTAAGTACAGGAGTGGAACCTGATAATCATTCCAGAATTCCACGAATTTTACCAAAAATACGGTAAAGAAAATATTTCTTACCAAAGGAAGCATGATCCGGCTCATAACCGTAAATTCTGATGCGCCGTCAATCTCTGCCGCCTCCGAATAATCCTTAGAAAGCCCTTTAAAGGATGCATGGAATACCAGGAAATACATTCCAAGGAAATTGGCTCTCTGAATCCAGGTTCCAAGTAAGGTATTATAGATTCCCAAATTCTGTAACATATTAATCTCAGAAGGATAAGAACCAACGATTGGAATCATCATAGTCAAGATGACAGTCGCATAGATAATGGTACTCATCTTCTTCTGCGGAAATTTCGCTACTGCATATGCGGTAATACATGGGATAAAAGTTGCGGTAAAGGCACAGCCTGCTACGTACAACAAGGTATTTGCAAGCATCTGCCAAAAGTTATGCATCTCCTGCATATCTCCCACTTTCGCCGGCACTTCAAAACTGTTGAATACCGTTACGAAGTTCTCCCACATAACCTTTCCCGGCATACCAAGGACATTGTCCAAAAAGTCATATTGCTCTTTCACGGATGTGATACAGCCCCAGAACATTGGATAGAGCAGAACCACCGAATAAACGGCAAGCAATATGAATAAAATAATATTTAATAAAGATGTTTTTTCTTTCTTCATATTCTTCTACTCCTCGTTCGGGTCAAATTTGTTAAATAAGTATCTTACAAGCATGGTTACCGGAATGGTGATCAAGGTCATAACAAGACCAAATGCTGCAAAATAGGTGTAGTCTGCAAGACCATTCTCCTGCAACTGAATACCGCGGTAAGTATAATAACCGATGTTCCAGATATTGTAATTCGAGGTGCTTGGTCCATAGAAACTAAACAGGTTCATCTGATTTGCAAAAATCGTAGCCGTACTGGAAATAACGAATACGGATATGGTAGATGCAATCATCGGAATGGTAATCTGGAAGAATTCTTTCATCGGTGTAATACCGTCAATCTTCGCAGCTTCTACAATCTCCGGTGAGATACTGCTCATAGCTCCACTGTAAATCAAGGTCTGAATACCAAAACTAATAAATATCGTAAAGACTAAGATTGCTGTAAATTCTGTGTTCGGATTGCTAAGCAACCCTTCTATCTCTTTTCCGGTCACCTTCTCTACCAGCTCCGGAATGGCATTTTCTGCAAAATACTTGAAGATAATAACCAAGGTAATGCTGGAAATAACCGATGGCAGGAACAAAATTACTTTGTAGAACTTGCTGAGTGTTCTCTTCTTATAGATATAATAAGAAAAGAGCAATGCAAGGGACAACCCTACCACCAAGGAAATCACATATACAATCAAGGAATTTACAAATGCATTTCTCAAGTATTCCAAATCCTTAAAGTTGGCAAGCACCTGTTTGAAGTTATCAAACAGGTGGCTGCCCTTCAGGAAGGAAAATCCGGAATCCAAATCAAACTTTTGAAACGCTAATGCAAAGGAGTTGATGTTAACGCCTATATAAAAAATCAAAAACTGCAAAAGTGGGAATGCAAGAATACTCCAATAGAAAATATTCTTACTTCTCGACATTTTACTTTTCTTTTTTGTTGTCTTCCCTTTCATGGAATCCTCCTTTTTCAGTGTTTCAAATCAATTATTTGATATATTCACTGTATTTGTCATTCCAAGTATCTTTGGTAACGAAAGAACTCTGGAAGTAATCTTTTGCGGTAATACCGGATTTGTTTGCTGCATAGTAGTTAGAGAAGGTCTGTCCATTGACTGTTGCACTCCATACATTACCATGCATCAAGAACATGAAATCACCCTGGTTATTTACAAAGATCGGATTGGCTGAATATGGATATACCACATCAGAATTCATCTTTGTATGAAGGATATCCTGCTGGAAGTAGTTGTCTACTTTAGCCATTGCATCATCCGAAATCTCGTAAGATACTCCTTTCGGAATACCTGTTGTCACTGAGAATTCAACCAACTCTTCGTCTGTATAGCAGAACTGTAAGAATTTCTTCGCAAGGTCTAAAATCACCGGATCATCTTTGAACTTCGCATTGATGAATGCAAAAGATTCAAGAGATTCCAAAACGGTATTCTTCTGTCCCTTGCCCTCTGTTACGCTTCCTGTATACTGTACCGGAAGTGGCATCCAACCGAATTTTCTACCTTCTGCTTTGTCTTTGTAAGTATTCACAGAACGTTTCAAAGCTTCTGTCGCTTCGTTGTACCAGTAGCTTCCTTCGATCATCATGGCAATCGGGCTCTCATCTGATTTTAACTGGCTGAGGATGTATTTTTCCTGTACATCCAGGTGAGAGGTTGATTTATCTAACTTTGTATGATAATTATCACTGGATAAAATCTTCTCTAACAATTCATATGCATAATATTTACCGGCAGCCTGTGTCATGACATAACCATTCTGACTTGTTACTTCTACTTCTTTTTCCACTGCTTTGTCACCATTGAAAGAATCAATAATGGTTGCTTTGGTTCCTGTCTTCTTGCTATCGAAGTTAAAGTTCAAAGAGAATTCCTCTTTTCCTTCGTATGCAACATTCAGACCTGCAAGCATATCATTGACATAGTTCTCAGATGCTGCTGTCCAAGTAAATGGCACTACGCCGTCTGCTACCATCTGATCCATCAAGGTATATAATTCTTCATAAGAAGACGGAAGTCCATCATCTTTGGTTCCCTTCACACCATCCGGGCCTACAGTCTTATCTTCTGCAACTGTTGTCAAACCGCCTTTGGTACTGAAGTAATATCCGTACTCATCAAACAAATCTACGTTATATACCAAACCGGTATATACTTCATAATGTGGTAATGCATAATATTTGCCATCGATTGCAGTCAATGCTTCTTTCTGATCTGCTGACAACTTCTCTTCGATGGTTCCGGTCTCTTTTCCGCCGGTTGCCTCAGATAAATCTGCTGTTACGATATCACTGATATCTACGATCTGATTCGAAGCGATAAAGCTATTGAAGTTGTTACCTTCGGAAAACCATACTGCATAGTTCGTAGAATTGACACCATTCTTACCATCTAACTTGTCGTTGGTGATGTCGATTACAACACCTTTCTTTCCTTCTTCAAAAGATACCTCTGCATATTTCTCCTCGAATCTCTTCGCTGCATTCTTCACCCATTCAGATCCGATACCACCATCATAGTTCATGACTGTCAGATGTGTCTTGGTTGCGTCTGCCTTACTTCCGCCCTCTCCACATCCAGTGAAAGTCAATGCAGATGCAGCCATAGTCAATGCCATTGCGCCTGCCAAAAAAGCTCTCTTTTTCATATCTTCTTCCTCCTCGTTCTTGTAGATTCTCTTACTTTGTATTTAACCAAACGGTAATCATATTATGTTCCTGTTTCCAGTCTTTTCCACAAGACTGATAATCCGTCAAAAGAAGTTCTCCATCCTGCACTTTACACATGATTCGAATCAACTCTCCTTCTTTCGGGCTCACAACCTGGTAGCTTGGATGATCCTCTACCAACACAGGTGCATCTAACGGTCGGTCGCTCTTGTCGCTGTCGCAGGCAAGGGTAATGGCTCCATAGGTAAATGCCACTCTTTCATTCAAGCGGTGAACCTGAAGTTCCATCGGCCAGCTCAATTCGATAATGCGTCCATCTGTACAGGTTGCCTCCCAACCGAAGTAACCATCTGCGGTAATGCTCTGTCCATCTACTTTCATCACCTTGCACCATGCCGGTTTGCGAATCTTCAAGTGAAGATTACAACTTCCTTCGCACTGAATCTGCACTCTGCAGGTGTCCTTCATCGGATATTCACTATCACAGGAAAGGGTCACTTCCTTGCCCTGCTGATCTGTCACCTTCACCGTTCCTTTAAAGAAATGATTCAGGTAAATAATACCCTCATCTTCCATCACTGCCGTCAATGGCATCAGTGCTACGCCGCAGGCACCGATTGCTACACAGCAACCACCATATTCGCCATTTTCAAATTCCAGATAACCACCGATTCCCCGTCCACGGGTGTTCATATAAAGTGGTGAATAGCTGTCAAATACCTTCGGTGAACAATATTTTTTATAGAATAGTTCGAACTGCTCACTCAGCTCTGTATTCAAACTTCCATATAGAGCATTGTATCCTGCAATCTCCAGTCTGTCTATGTACTTCACATCTTTTGTCAGCTGGTATAATCTGGTAAGAAGTCGCATCCAGGTTACGGTTACACAAGTCTCCTGCATAATATTCTCCGCATATTCTGTCTGCTTCACTGCAGAATTATCAAACAGCTCATGGGTGCATCCCGCACAACCAATAATGGTAATATCGCTCTTAGCCACTTTCTCAAAGAAATTCACAGCCGCATCCAGATATTTCTTCTCGCCGGTCACTTCATAATATGCAATGAGCCCTTCGTAGAATGACATAATCTCATAGGCCTTAATCACCGGATATTCAAATGGCATCAAATCGCTGTTCAGTGCCAAATCCACAAAATCACAATCACTGCTTCCTCCTGTGGAAATGATGTAGCGGGCGAATTCCAGATATCGCTCTTCTCCGGTCATCTTATAGAGCTCCATAACCGGCTCTAAGATCGTACAGGAATTGACACAGCCCCACCAGGAAGAAGTGTCTGTAATCTCCAGCTTTCCAGGACCAATCTTCTCTATGATATAATCCAAATGCTGACAGCATACCTTTACAATCCGCTCTTTCGTCTCTTCATCTTTGCAAATATGATGGAAGTACTGTAACCCTGTCAGTACGTATTTCCTACACCACATATCCCATCCGCGGAATTCATTCTCTACCTGATAAGTGGCAATCCGTCCAAGTTCATCCTGTTGATCCATCAACCGCTCACATGCCCAGCGAAGTATCTCATACAATTCTTCATCTTTTGTACATACATAGGCCAAGCAGGCTCCACGCATCTGCTTTCCAAAATACTCCCCGCGCCATCTCTCGTCGGCCGAATCCACTCTGGATGAAAATACGTCTGTGTACAGTTTCCATGTCTCTTTGTCCTTAAGCTGATGTTCTATAACAAAACGAACTGCCTGATCCATCTTGCCACGGGCATCAACCTCACTTTTAAACATGTTTTTCATCGTCATTTTTCTAACCTCTTAACGCATTCTATTTCTTTTCACTTTAAAGAGTATCACAAGGCACTTTTCCTGTATTGACTGAAAGTGTTAAATAATTGTATGAAAGTGTCAAACGTGCATTTTTTTGTGAAATATGCCTTGAAATTTCCACTTTTGGGAATTATAATGAGACAAATAAACATAAAACAGGAGTTGCTATGGATACTTTAAAACAATTTTCAGGAGACAAAATTTTCCGCGCAAATGAATTGGTACAGGCTTATTATCATGATGAGCATTATAACTTTACACCGATTCATACCCACGATTTTCACGAACTGAATATTGTAATGACAGGAAACGGTAAACATTACTTAAACGATTCTACCTACTCTATTTCCAGCGGAGATGTCTTTATCATGCCGCCGGATATACCGCACGGTTATGAATTTGACTCCAAGAAATATTCGATCTTTCACCTGCTCTTTTCGAATAAGTTCTTCGAGAAATACCAGGAACAGTTAGAATGTCTGACCGGATATGAGATTCTCTTTAATATTGATCCTTTGATTCGTAGCCAGAACGAGAACATTAACAACTTCCTGCATGTTAATATTACAGAAAACTATAACTTAATGCGAATCTTCGATGAGCTGACTTTACTCGAGAACATCCATAAGAATAATACGGAAAATGCCAAAGAATACTTAGCACTCTATGTGATTTCGAAGATTTGTGAAATGATTGAGGACGAGAAAGCCACATATAGCGGAAACAAACGGTACTCCTTTGACCTTCTAAAATCCATCGAGTACATTCACTTAAATTACGGAAATAAGATTGATCTACAGGCTCTCTATGAGATTTCCTGTATGTCCCGCTCTTCCTATATCCGCTATTTCAAACAGATCTTCAATTGTACGCCAATTGAGTATATCCAGAACTACCGGCTCCGCCAGTCGAAATCCATGCTAAAGCATACGGACAAATCCCTAGCGGTGATTGCCAATGATTGCGGATTCTGTGACAGTGCCCATTTCTCCCGTCTGTTTAAGGAAAAATATCAACTGTCGCCTTCCAAATACCGGAGCAGTCTCCGGGAGGATTCTGGAGTTACCTCCCCTAAAAAAAATTAGAAGCATCGCGTTTGATTGTGCAAGCACGATGCCATTGCTAGGCTTTTTTAAAAAAATAGCTGTTGTCATGCAAGAATGCAAGACAACAGCTTTCTTTTTTACCAATATCTTCTAAACCACGGAGAACCGTATACATTCACAATTCGAACCACATCTCCTGTCTGTGGCGCATGAATCATCTGTCCATTTCCTATATAGATTCCTACGTGACCAGCATAGCATACCACGTCTCCCGGCAGTGCCGATGCCATATTCGGCACACGCTGACCGGAACTTCCGATAGAACCGGAATAATGCGGCAAATTCACACCGATGGCTTTGTGTGCCATCATAACCAGACCGGAACAATCAATTCCGCTGGAGCTTGCTCCGCCCCATACGTAAGGTGTTCCCATATAACTATAGGCTGCATTTACAATTGCAGAGCCGCCACCTGTATTAGCCGGTGGGGTATAGTTGGTAGAACCGGTATCTACCTTGTTATTCGCCGCCTGTTGGCGTCTTGCTTCCTCTTCTCGGTTCGCCCGCTCTACTGCTGCCGCAATCTGAGAAGAATAGTCGCTAATCTCCGCTTCCTTCTCTGCAATCATCTGATCGATCTCGGATTTCTTCTCGGTATATTCTGCCTGCTGACTCTCTAAGTTCTTCTTGTCTTTCTCCAAGGTAACTTTCAGCTCCGCAATCTTCTCTTTGTTCTTCACATATTCTTCCAACTGCTTCCGGTCATATTCATGAATCGTCTGCACGTTCTCAGCCTGCTTAAGCATCTCGGTCAAAGAACCGGTCTCAAAAACCTTCTGCAACATGATTCCCGTGCCATTCTCGTACATGGCCTTGATCCGAACCTTCATATTCTCAAACTGTTCTACTTCTTTTTCTTCTGCTTCTTTCAGATCCGCCTCAGCCTGAATAATCGCCTCACCATTGGCAACCAACTTCTGCTCTAATGTATTAATCTGGCTGACGATGCTCTCTAGCTGGTTCTCCAGACGATTCATCTCCTGCTGGGCATTGGCCTTATCTTCTTTCAAATCATTCACCGATGGTGTGGCGCATACCTGGGTTACTGCCAAGGAACTTGCCAATACAATCATCGCTGACATTCTCTTCCATCTTTTCATTCTTTTATATCCACCTTATCAATCTGTAAGTTCTCTTTTTTCAAATCCACTTAGCATTATATAATGTTACACTAATAATTGCAATGTTTTTTAACATTTTTGTAATATTTAACAGATTTATTCCCTTCGAGATTGAAGCAAGCGACAGCAAAGAACTGCCCCTACCAAGGTTCCTCCTGTTACCAGAAGTACCCGGTTTCCATTCCCGAACATCCAGGCAAATCCATCCCATTCCGTTACCAGACAGGACGTGATATTCATGATCATATGCAGGAGCATCGAGGCTTTTACTGTACCGAATTGTTCACAGACAAAGGCAAGGGCCAATCCCGCAAAGAAACCATAACAACCCTGTACAATATTTCCATGAAACAGGCCGAAGGCCAGAGCCGTTAGGATTATAGCCGGAAGGGCAGCTACCATCTTCCGAAGGCGGCGATAAATCAACCCCCGAAAGATCAATTCTTCCACAATCGGCACCAGGATTCCTACGCTGAGCAGTTGTACTGCCAAAGGTGGCGTATATAAGAGTGTGGCAGTCTCCTGATAGCTCTCGCTAACAGCCGCCAATCCACTCATAGCAATCAGGTTATTCAGTCCCAATACCAGGCAGATTCCAAGCGGCACCAAAATGGCATAGGTCCGTTTCGACAGGACCGGATGCTCCGCTCTTTCTTTGCGATATTGTATCGCCAAGATAGGAAACGTTGCCATTGCAGCTGCTGTCGTAATCTCAGTTCCATATTCTGAGAAAGAAATGGACATCATACTTGACACCATCTGCACCAGAAAGGAGACACCCAGATAACAGAGAACGGGAGTCCCTAATTTGATATAATCTACGATTCGATGCTTTCGCTCCATACATCTATCTCCTTTCGAATCTCTATCTCTGTTCCATATAAAGATCCCTGTACCATCTCCGGCTTACCGCCTCCTCGTCCTGTGAAATGCTCATTTAACATCTTTGCAAGCGGGCGCACATCACAGGTTCTGCTACCGATTACATACCGATATCCCTTCTCCTCTGAACCGGTAAAGACAGCGACAATACCGGCGCCTTTCTCTAACATTCCATTCATAAAGAATCTGGCACCGTCTCCCTGCATCTCTTTTGCAAAATAGCAAACAGATCCCGCAGCTTCCACCTGTTCTAACTGCATCTGCAGCAAGGTTCGCTGCTGTCGGAGAAGTTCGCCTTTCTTTTCTTCTAATTCTTCTTTTAACCGATGAACTTCCTGCACCACGTCCACTTCTTTTGCCGAAAGGAACATGGAGAGTTCCCGTATACTATCTGCTTTTTCCTGGGCATCCAAAAGGGCCCTAAAGCCACAGAGCATAGAGACTCTCGCACCACCTTTATACCGTTGCACCTGCAACAGACGGATACTTCCAATCTCTCCTGTCTTTTTCACATGGGGCGCGCAGCAGGCACAGCTGTCTACCCCCGGAATCTCCACGATACGAACTTGCCCTTCAATCTCGATCTTACTACGATATTCCATAGAAGGTAGTTCTTCCTTCGCCGGAAAATGTTGCAGAATATCTAGGTTTAGCGCCACCACTTTGTTGGCTTCCCACTGGATCTCCTTCAACTCTTCTGCTGATAATTCTCCATTAAAATCCATGGTAATGGCATCTTTCCCCATATGGAATCCCACATTGTCATATCCAAATCTGCGATGCACAATGCCGGATACGATATGCTCTCCGGAATGCTGCTGCATCTTCGAAAAACGCTCTTCCCAGTCCAACACACCCTGCACTTTTTCTCCCTCTGCAAGGGGCTTATCCGTCTTATGGTAAATGACTCCTTCCCGCTCTTTTACATCGAGAACCTGAGCCTCTCCCAGTCTTCCTGTATCTGCATCCTGTCCGCCTCCGGTAGGAAAAAAGGCGGTTCTATCAAGAACCACCTCATAACCATCTTCCACCGGATGAATGGCAAGCACCTGTGCAGAAAAACATTTTCTATGACTGTCTGTATAAAAAAGTTTCTCTGTCATCTTCTTACATCCTTTCCGGAGCTTCAAATCCCAACAGGGAAATGCAAGTTTCCATCACTCTCTTTGTCAAAGCAAGTAGTGCAATAAAGCCTGCTTGTTTCTGTTCGTCTTCTTCTGCCAAAATCTTCGTCTCATGGTAGAACCGGCTAAATGCATTGGCGAGATCATAGACATAAGCACAGATCTTGTGCGGTGCCAACTCTTCATAAGCCCCTTCCATGACACTGTTAAATTTCGCAACTTCCAGCATCAAGGCTTTCTCACTGGCATTTATCGCCGGCAAAATCTTGCATGCTGAAACGGCATGCCCCATCTCCTCATATTTGGCAAGGATCGATTTCATACGAACAATGTTATATAAGATATATGGACCGGTATTTCCTTCAAAAGAAACGAACCGTTCTACGTCAAAGACATAATCTTTGGCTGCCTGGTTGGACAAGTCTCCATATTTGATAGCGGAAAGTCCTACCATCTTGGCCGTCTGTCTTGCTTCCTCCTCGGAAATATTCTCATTTTCCGCAATCTTCTCATACATCTTGTCATTGATGCCGCCAAGAAGGTCTTTCAGACACATCACACCGCCATCACGGGTCTTAAAAGGTTTGCCATCTTTGCCATTCATAGTACCAAAGCCAATATGCTTCAGTTCCGTCTCTTCCCGCACAATGCCGGTCTTCTTCGCGCAACGGAAAATCTGTACAAAATGCATCTCCTGACGTTTATCTGTTACATAAATCACCTGGTCCGGATGATAATCTTCCTCTCTCTGTACCAAGGTTGCCAAATCGGTGGTGGCATAAAGAGCTGCTCCATCTGATTTCAAAATCATACATGGAGGTACTTCTTTGGTATCCGTCTCTTCCTTCACATCCACTACCAAAGCTCCTTGATCCTCGTGGGCAAATCCTTTGTCTGTCATAGCTTTTACCATATCTGTAATATACGGCTTCGCATCGGACTCCCCTTTCCACAGATCAAATTCTACATTCAACGCATCATAATTCTCTTTTAAATCCGGCAGAGAAACCCGCATGATATGTTTCCACAAAGCGGTATATCCCGGATGTCCATTCTGTAATTGATAGGTCGCCTGTAAAGCTGCCTCTTTGAAATCCTCATGGTCTTTGGCATAAGCGCTGGCTGTCGGATAAATCTCCCCTAATTCTTCAATGGTAAATGGCGCTTCCTCCGGATATTCTCCTTCAAATGCATCATCAAAATATGGCAGTTCCGGATGTCTCTTCTTGACTTCCATCATCACAAGACCCATCTGGGATCCCCAATCACCCAAATGTACATCTCCGATCACTTCATGTCCCACATAGCGACTGATTCGCTTCACACTCTCACCGATGATTGCCGGGCGCAGATGTCCTACATGAAGTGCTTTTGCCACATTGGCTCCGCCGTAATCGATAACGATAGTCTTTCTCTTCTCCGGCTCATTCACACCCATCTTCTCTTCTTGCTCCATCTGACTTAAATAATCGGATACAAATTCCGGACGAAGGGTAATATTGATAAATCCCGGATTTACTACTTCCACTTTCTCCATGCAGCTGCTCTCTTGCAATCCTGCTACCACATCATTGGCAATGAGAAATGGGGCTTTCTTATATGCCTTGGCTGCTGCCATGGCACCGTTACACTGATACTCGCACAAGTCCGGTCTGTTTGACAATGTAACTTTTGCATATTCTCTTCCATATCCGGCATTTTCAAAAGCCTGTTCTAATTCACAACTTAATAATTCAACAAGTTTTTTCATGCTATCTTCCTCTTCTTTCCGTGCTACCACATATAGTATGATTGTAACACATTTTTCTCTAAAATACTACCTGAACCAAAAACATATAAAGAACGGTTCCCACACCGATACTCAGCAGGTTGTTGCGTTTCCACACGTGGAGGGCAATAACCAAAACAGAGCAGATTGCCTCCGGAATCCCGTGCGACGGTCCAAGAACATCTGTGGTCTTCAAGCAATAGATAACCAACATTCCAATCACTGCCGGTGTCAATACCTTCCCCAAATATTGTACGACCGGGGGAATCTCTTTCCCTTTCGGGAAGAGTAAAAATGGAATCACACGGGTAGCAAAGGTGGTAACCGCCACGACCAGAATAATTGCCAAAGACATTCCTATACTAACGGGCATGATTCTTCACCTCCGTTTTCTTATTGCTTAGCAATAGCACTGCAATGATTAGTAGCATGGTTGGGAGCACAAAACCATCCGCACCAAATACCAAAAGGCAAACCAAAGCTGCCCCTACACCGAGCAGTGCCGGAAGGCGATTGCTCTTTGCTTCTAACCACTGTTCCACAAAGATGACTATGAAAAGTGCCGTCATGGCAAATTCTATTCCTTCTGATGAGATTGGCAAAAAGGTTCCTGCCAGGGCACCGATTGCCGACCCGGCTATCCAGTACAAATGATCCAGCACGGAGATAGCCAACATAAATTTCGCTTCGCTGACTCCTTTTGGTACCTTCGTGGTACACAAGAGGGAATACGTCTCATCCGTCAGTGCAAAAATCATATACCATCTGCTTCTTCCTATTTTATTAAATCGTTCTAACAGGGAAACTCCATAAAAGACATGTCTTACATTTACCATAAAGATCAAAAAAATGACCTGTACAAAAGAAATACCCGGCACGAAAAAATTCACCGCCAGGTACTGTCCGGAACCTGCATATACCAGCAGGCTCATTAAGATTGCCCATAAAAAAGAATATCCCTTCTCTGCATACATCACGCCAAATGCCGTCCCAATGAACAGATAACCGGTCAAAACCGGTATCGTATAAGGAAAAGCCTTCTGAAACGCTCGCTTATACTGTGACATCTTTCTTCCTCTTATCTTCTTGTATCATCAACACACCTAGGCGGATTCGAACCGCCGCACCCGCCTCCGGAGGGCGGTGCTCTATCCCCTGAGCTATAGGTGTACAGGGTTCTTCCTAAAAAAGAACCTCTGTCATAGTAACACATTCATCCCAAAAAGTAAAGTTCCATTTTCAGAAAAATGTGAATGCTTCCATTTACTCACATACGATTTTAGCGACCCGAACTACTAGGTTGTTTCCGTAATCAAATGGATTGGTATGAATGGTAGTTTTGCCATTTTTCTGTTCAAACGGAAGGGCTTCTCCATTTTCCATCCAGGTGACGCTCTGGATCTTTCGGTCAAATGGGAATACTTCTTCATAAAGCACTTTTCCACCTTTGGATACATTCATATCAATATAGGATGGAAGGTCGTGGCAGAACAGATAATAGCAATCCCCTTCCTGCAGGATGAAATCCTTCGGTTTCTGTTCAATGGCAATGGCTGTCGGTTTCGGAGTGCGGAAAGCCTCCTCGTAGATGGAGGTCCAGACGCCTACTGCTTCTAGGATTGCCGCATCCATGGTTCGGAGCATACCGTCTCCTTTTGGTCCTACATTTAGAAGCATATTGGCTCCATAACGACGACATTCTGCCAGTTCTTCAATAATCGTCGTAGAGGATTTGTACTTCAAATCATTCTTTGCATATCCCCAATGCTCTGCCATGGTCTCACACATTTCGCTTGCAATGTATTTTGGTGAGCCTTCCATGTTGATTGGTTGCGGTTTGCCCCGTTCGAAGGTAACGCTATCCAATTCAATATGTCCTAATTTCCCAAGATCCAACAAACCTGTGTTATTGATGATCATGGCTTCCGGCTGATACTTCCGAATGGTTCCATAGAGGGCATCCTCTTCCCAATCCACCTCTGCATCCCACATGCCATCAAACCAAAGCCCGCCAATCTTACCATAGTTCTTACACAGCACTTCCACGCTGTCACGAAGATACTGTAAATAAGCCTTGAAATCTTTCTCATAGCGCACATCATACCAATCAATAATCGTATGATAGAAAAACGGCACAATTCCTTCCTTATTGCAGGCATCTACAAATTCCCGCACCAAATCGCGTCCACATGTATGCACGGTATCCATCTCACTCAACCCGCAAGTATCATACAAAGAAAATCCATCATGATGTCTTGTGGTCAGCGTGATATATTTACATCCTGCTCCTTTTGCTGCGGCTACCAGTTTTTCTGCCCAATCTGTTGCCGGGCAAAACTTCTTCGTGTAGGAATAATATTCTTCATTATCCATCTCACCGGTTATCTTGTTGATATGTTTGATCCATTCGCCCCTTGCAATTTCACTATACAAGCCAAAATGTACGAATAGGCCAAGTCCGTATTGTTCAAAATCTTTGATATATTGTTTTACAATCATCGCTTGTCCTCCTTATCTCACCCGAATCCACGCCGCAAGTTTACTTCGTTTATCCCAAGTTTTTCCTGCAGAGCTATAATCCGTAAGGTGCATCACTCTTCCATCTTCCAATGGTACTACCATCTCTACCATATGCGGATATGGTGCAATCTCCTCTGTTGGCATCACTGCATCCACGAAACCATCCTCTTTAATCACGATTGGGAACGCATCCTCCACGTCATAGCCAAGCTGATTTTCTGCCGTCAGCATAACCGGCCCCCGCTGCAATGCTAGGTGATCTTTTGCTTTCACATCTTCCTTATCAAATCTTGGAACTACATAATCCTGCTGCCACACCACTTGGGTCATGAGAATCTGCGTTCCATATGAAATTGGATAAATTGCTCTGGTTCGCATATCTAATTCAAAAACAACTATATCCCCACTCTTCCATTCGCGATCCATCCTAATATATCCTTCTTCCAATGCTACCTCTTCGCCGTTTACCTGCAAGCTGGTCTTTTCATTCCAGGAAGGATTACGAAGTGCAAATGTAAATCGTTCCGGTTTCTCTAGACTCATACGAATCTGAACCAGCCCCTCCCGCGGATAGGTTGTCTCCACATCCAAGGTCAATATCTGTCCGGATGGAGTCTCTGTCTTAATCTGACCTGCAATGAATAAGTTCAGTGCCAACCCTGTCTCTGTCTGTAGAAGCGTCATCTTCGGAACCAATCCAATTCCAGCAGAGCCAATGCATGCACAGCATCCATAATAATGATTATCCGGCATCAACTGACCGCCTGCAATGGCATCTCCTCTTGTTCCTGCTGTTAGCGGGCTGTAACTGTCAAATGGCAAAGAGCCAGCAATCGCATCTTTAAAAGCTCCATCACAGATTTTGCTATAATCGATTCCCGGACAATTTTCCGTATTGACAGCTCCCAAATAGGCATTATAGTAAGAGCGCTCAAAGGCATCTGCATAGGCTGCATTGTCGGTTAATAAAGTCATCTGATAGAGGAATTTCATCAACGTGACCGTTACACAAGTCTCTTGCATGATCCACTCATTATTGGTATTTGCTTGGCGCACAGTCGAATGATCGAACAATTCATTGGTGCAACCGCAGCAACCGATAATCGTATAATCACTCTCTAATACTTTATTTGTAAACCGAATCAAAGCATCCTTATACCACTCCGTTCCAGTCACTCGATATAGTGCCAAAAGTCCTTCAAAACAGGATATCATCTCATACGCCTTGGTCACCGGATACTGGTAAGGATATAACTCATCTTCATAGGCCAAGCGAAAAATATTCACGATGGATGTTCCGCCATTTTCAACTATATATTCTGCAAAGCGAAGGTATCTCTCCTCTCCTGTTAGCTGATAGAGTCTAACGATTGGCTCCAGCATGGATGAGGCGCTAAGACCTCGCCAATAGATGGCGGTCTGCGTAATCTCTATTTTATCCTCCTCCGGACCAACCATGGACAACAGGTAATCTGCCTGTCCTTTCATGGATGCAATCACCTGTTCTCGTAGGTCTTCTTCCTTGCAAACATCAAGGAAATATTCCATACCCAGCATCACATATTTCCGACTCCAGATATCCCAACCGGAGAATTCCTCCTCCTTGCTGTAAGAACTGATACGACCATTGGAGTCGCTGCTCTCCATCATATCCTGAACCGTCTGCTTTAGCACTGCATAGAGTGTGTCATTTCCGGTATAAGCATAGACCATGGATGCACCTCTCATCATCTTACCCCAGAACTCGCCTTTCCAACCTTTATCTTTACTGTCAGAGAAAACGCGAAATTGTTCAACAAATCTTCGCCAATAGGTGGCATCTGTCAAATGAAAATTTTCTATATAGCGAAAGGTCTCATCGGTAATGCCTCTGAATCTCCATGTAATATTCTTTATATCTTTCATACGTTATTCCTCTCTATCTGGTCAGCCTTGCAAAATCTGAGATATGAAGGTCTTCCTTCCGGAAAGCTTCTTTGCAGGACACCCGGATTTCGACACAATCTCCCGCTTCCAAATCTACATAATTGTCGCTATATGTAAATTTGAAATTATCCTTGTGGGACACGAAAACAGATTTTGCGAAAGCCTTGGCATGAATTTTCACAAGAACCTGCGTATCCGAAAGTTGCTCAAGTTGCACGTCATAATCGCTGGCAAATTTCTGGTGCATCCAAAATGTCGGTGAATACAAGGTCTTTTCTTCCTTGCCCTCTAACTCATAAGTTGCATAAAGATAGATATCCCCTCTTCTGCAATCATATTCAACCGGAACAATAATGCTTTCATTAACAAGATCATTGACTCCCAATCTTGCTTCGCAGAGGATATTGCCCGCTTCATCTTTGACTCCATAAGTAACCACAGTATTAACCGGAGTATGGGAATCATTTACCACAAACAAAGCTGTGGAACCATCTTTTTGTTCAAAGAAACTTGCCAAAAACGGTGCAAAGGATCGTTTCATCTGGTAATATGCCTGTTTCGGCTCTCCATAATAATCTACCACCGCCCAGGTTGCCTGTGGCCAAACATCGTTGTACATCCAATTCATAAAACCGGAACAAAATCCTTTGTATGCACGCATAATCTCTAATTCTGCACGCATGGCTTCCGCATGCACCTGCATGCCTTTTGTCACAAAATCCTGAAGACTTTTTGGCTCGCCATAGAATTCTCTTGCATAGAAATATTCCCTCTGTGCAAAATCCATTTTGACATAAGAATGGGGATTCTCTGTCAACCGATCCTTCCACACTTCATTCATCGGCCACAATTTTTCTTTTGGCAAGAATTTTTCAAAAGACTCCACACTGCAAGGTCCCATAATGGCACACTCAGAAGCAAGGGGTGCAATTTTATCCGAAATATAGCTTCGATAATCGGCCACTCCGTCTGTCAGACACCGCTCAAAATTCCCCCAGTGGCAATCTCCGTTGGTCGGATCATTCCCAACATCTGTATAGGTACAAGGTGACTGGCGATAGAATGGTCTGGTATCATCAAAGTAATTGACAAATCCCGGTAGTGTATAATTCACCAAGAAATCTCCTTTTGACGTCTCCATGGCAAAACTTCCCGGCCGTTCATTTCCGCCGCTATAATATACCAAAGACGGATGTACCCGAAGTCGTCGAATCTGGCACTCCACTTCTTGAAGAAAATTATCCACCCACTCTTTGTCATCCTCCGGAGCATCAGAGCAGGCAAGTGCCAAATCCTGCCATACCATCATACCTTTTTCATCACACAGGTCATAGAATTCTTCTGTCTCATAGATTCCTCCGCCCCAAATGCGGAGCATATTAAAATTCCCTGCTACTGCAAGATCTATAAAACGTTCATATTGCTCTCTGGTCACCACGCCGGTAAAGCATTCCATCGGCACCCAATTGGAGCCTTTCATAAATACTTCTTTGTCATTGATATAAAGTGTATGCGTCAGACGATGTTCACCATATGGATGTTCTTTGACTTCCACAGTACGGATTGCAAATCGTCCTCTCTTACAATCGCAGACTTTTCCATCTCGAAGAAGTTCTACTTTATAATGATACAGCGGTTGCTCTCCATACCCTTGCGGCCACCAAAGCTGTGGATTCTCATATTCAAAATTGACGAAACATTTGCTGCCTTCCAGGCTACACTCCCGCACCCATGTAGGCTCTCCAAATGGTTCTTCTGACACGGAAAAACGAAGGGTATCTCCCTTCTTCTCTTCTCCTGCCACTGCAACCACACTACCCGGTGCATAGATATTCAGAAGGTTATAGGTCATTTCCGCAAAAAATGTCACCTTTCCATCCAGTCCCGTGCGATAATAAATATCCCGAATACGATATTTAGATCCTGCCTCCAGATAAACGTTTCCCCAAAGGCCATATCCCGGCATGTCCGGTGCCCAATCCCATCCAAAATGGCATTGTGCTTTTCGCACAAAGAATCGTTTCGTATTGAAAATGGAGATGTAGTCCGTACAGTCTCTTCCCTCTCGAATCGCTCGTGTTGTAGATTTCATTTCTACTCGAAGAAGATTGCTGCCAGTCTTTAGATAAGGCAGTATCTCATATTCGTACTTGAGAAACATATTTTTTGTAGTCCCAAGCAACTGGTCGTTTACATAAATCTCCGAAAAGAGATCCACCCCTTCCAATATGATTCTGACAGATTCTTCATCCAAAAGTTCCTGATCCGCTTCAATTACCGTCTCATAAGTAAAGTCCTGATCTGCGATCCATCCGAGTTCATTATGATTCATTCCCCAATAGGGATCCTCTATAATCCCCGCACGATACAGATCTGCAGTAATATCTCCAGGGACCTGTGCCGGAAGTTCTTTTTCGCCATATTTTAATTTCCAATTTTTTACTTCCAATTTTCTCATTAATTTATTCTGTCCTTTTTACTAATTCTTCTGCAATCCATTCAGCAAGGAGGCGATGGCCTTTGATATTTGGATGAAGTCCATCCATAGTCAGGTCGTCTCCTGTGTTGCACTTTGGTTCCGGAAATCGATCTGCAAAATCCAGATAATCGACTCCGTAAGTCTCCAATACCTCCCGCTCCGCTCTAATATAGGTTGATAACGGATAAAGATTGGCAAATGGATGGTCCTTATCATGTTGACTAACCGGGAAATTGCCGCCTCTCTTGGCCCCGTTTTCCCCATATACATCCTCCTGCTGATATCTTGGAAGTGGCAGGAGAAACAGAAGTTTCTCCTTGCCATAAGTATCAATTAGCATCTCTACCAATTGTCTGAAGGCACCATAAAAGGTATCTGTATCATTGCAATCCAGCTCTCCTATCATAGCATCTCCATGTCCATAATCGTTGGTTCCCCCAAAGACGAACACTAAATCTGCTGCCCGATCCATCTTCTGCGCCCGCATCAAAAAGGTCTCATCCATAGCTGCATCATCTGATGGCAAGATCTGTCTCGCTATCCGGGTGCCACAGATGCCGTAGTTATTCTCGATTGCCCCCAGCTTCTTGCAGAGCAAGGTGGTGAACATATTCTCCACCTTTTCTGCTCCGGCTCCGGCTGTGATGCTATCTCCTAAAAAGTTGATAATCATGGTTGCCTCCTCGTTGTTTACTAATTTTGTCCAGAAAGTTCCTTAAGATCCGTTTCTGTAATGCCATCTCTTCCCTCGCTACATTTTGTCATACCTAGATTATTACAATCTGTAGCTAACTGTGTAAACGTATCCGTGTTGGAGCTATCTGGTTTCTTTTTCTCTGGAACCGCAAGAAGTACATAGCGAATTGCTATCATCTCCAACTGAACTCGTTTCTGATATGCTGTTGCATCTGTATCTGTAATTGTTCCCTGAGACTTCGCTGTAGAAATGCTAGTAAGTGCCTTGTTCATCTTGTCATACACATCTGTTTTTAATGTGCCGGAATAAGTATAGCCGCTTGTTGTCCATTTTTGTGTAAGTCCCCATTTTGCATGATTTCCCTGTGTTGTAAACCAAGTTGCCGACTGTCCACCCCCATAATTAGCACTAAATATCGTCGCAACCTTATTTTGCTCTGTATATAGATTTGCCAAAACTGTTCTTTCTGCTGTAAAAGCTTCTTTCATCGAAGCTGCTGCCGGTCCAAAATATGCTTTCATGAAATCATCAATTAAGGTATTGTAATCTTCATCAGTTATAGACGGATTCTTGGCAAGTTCACTCTTCAAATATACCTTCAGTCGGTTCCAATCCGTTGAAACTTTATTGTCATGTTGAACATTATCAATCACTCCATACGCACCCACATTCGCAGCAAGCTGGTAATTCGCCTTCATGGAATCGAAGCAATCAAATGGTGTCAAATAACTTGTAAAGAAAGTGTGATACGTCCAAAGAACGACTTTTCCACCTGCTTGAGTAACCTTATCTGCCCACAATTTTAATTCAGTATCCGCATCAAACTTAAACAACTGTGTGTTCTCATCTTTAACCGGAACAGCATCATTTACTTCATCGGTTAATGGTTTATACCAGTTAGCCTCTACAGGTGCATAGAACACATCCATTTTGACATTATCCTTTGGCTGTAATTCTACTGTCGGTGCTTTAATGGTATTCTTATACGCCATCATGCCAATCGAAATTGTTCGAGTAGAATCGTTTTGCGACAATTTAGTAGATAATTCTCCAACCAATACATTCATAAATTTAACATACTGATTCGTTCTGTCTACCCCTACTTCAGTATTGTCATACCATTTTGCATCATCTGCTATACCGAACAGAAACTGTGACTTATTAGTATACTTGCTTACATGTTCATCATAAAGCCAGCTTGCAGCTGCTTTTGCAACAGTATCCGTTAATGGCATATGACCGTTTACAAGTTGCTCGTTCAGGTTTGTAAAATATGTTGATCTGACGAAATCACTCTCTGCATGCGAGCCACCGCCCATCACTTCATAATCTCTTACATAATTCAATCGCTGACGATATGTCTGATTCTCATCTTGTCTTGTTTCTCCATTCAAATCGTAATTATATGCTATCACTGGATTTACTGTAGTTGTTGTATCATCCATCGTCAACGTGACTGCTTTACCTTCCTGATATTCAGAACTGATACAATCTCCTGTATAAATTCTAAGACCTACTGTTCTTTTCAAGAAATCATATACTCCATTACAGGTACCTTGACTGGTCTTTCCATAAATATAGATTCGATTGCCCTCAATGATAATACGATATCCATGGTCTTTTAGTCCTTCTGTTGAGTATCCGGCTGCTACAGCCAAATCATCACCCAAGATGATCAGCGGTTCACTGTGATTAGCTAGCTGATTGTCTTGTATCCATGATAAGTCCCCCACTATGGTTTTACCCATTGCTTGATTGAATAATGTTTTAAACTCTTCGCCTGCCACATATCCTGTATTATATTTCGCAACAGAATATTTCATCGTACCATTCGCATCAACAATCGTTCTCATCGCCTCATCAGTCTTTGCAATCATACTGGTATAACTTACACTCATACCGTCATTAAAAATAAATCTTAAATCATTAAGTTTTGCAATCGGAGTATTGTTCTTGCTACCATCCACATATACATCGTAGTTGTCCGC
This sequence comes from uncultured Faecalimonas sp., assembly GCA_964450635.1. Classification (GTDB taxonomy): domain Bacteria; phylum Bacillota; class Clostridia; order Lachnospirales; family Lachnospiraceae; genus Faecalimonas. Next base: position 29,141 of record CAYVDA010000006.1, read on the forward strand.
AGCTTTATTTTTGAGAATCTTAACTTCATGCCAGATATTGTCATGTGCCAGCAGGTAATTTGTATCTCCTAACCTTACCATTAGCCAATGAGCCTCGTCTGTAGTATTTCTACGCACATAGAATAATACTTCCGTGTATTTACTGATATCAACATCATCAAAATAATCATTTTGTGCCCAGCTAGCATTATCAAGCTTATAGGCTTTTGCATCTTCCATTGCACTGATTGGCGTACGATCATTTGTTTCTACTGCGTTCGTATATGTTCTAGGTGCTCCAATGACTGTATAATCACTAAAATCAACCAAACCAAGGATACTGGTATATTCGAACAGAATATCATCACCTATTTGGAAAATAAATTTGCTGATATCATTCACCGAATCCAGTTTCTTCTCTCCATCAACCCAAACACTGTAACTTCCATCTGCCTGTCGTTTCATTTGAACTTTATGCCAGTCCAAATCTGTTACTGCTAACAACTGGTTACTATCATAACAAAGAACGAGATATTTTGTGCTAGGATTACTATTATTTCTGCAATAGAATATAAGTTCTTTATATTTATTAAGGTCTACACTGCTAACTAAATATTGGCCCCATAAACTTTGCGGTTTTTGATATGTCTTGGCACCTTCTACACGGCTAACTGCCTCATATGTCTCTACTTCATTTGCATTACTCAAGTTTAATAGCGGTGCAATCGCACTAAAATCAGACGAAACGTAACCATAATCCGGATCCTTCACACCAAGTAGACTCGTATATTTAGCCGTTACTCCCGCACCATTTAAAATAATACTCAAATCCTTGCACGATGAAACCGTATCGTCCTGTAGTGTATCATTTACATACACATTAAATACTCCATCTTCCAGTTTCTTTAGCTCAACCTTATACCAACGCTCACTGGTATTATCCGCAATAAAATCCTGATTCGTTCCCGTATGGTGCAATTCTACATAATGAGAAGTATTATTGGTATTCACTCGATACAGATAGAACAAAATACTCTGATACTTATCAAAAACAATATTCGCAAACGCTTGTGGTTCATATGTAGATGCGGTATAAGTATATGTCTTAGCATCTTTTACCAAGGATACCGGTGCATACTGTTCCGTCTCAGTTCCCACTGCAATCGGATTACCAATGGTCTCATATTCTGTTCCTACCAGCTCAACTCCATCTACTGTTTTTGCCAGCAAACTGGTATACATAAACTCCACGTCTCCACCAATTGCATATCGCAGTTGTGATAATTCTGTAATCGTCGTCTTCTTCACACGATCCACATACACATCGTAGCTGTCTTCTGTATTTTTTTGTATATGAATTTCATGCCAACCACAAGTAGCTGTAAGAAGCAAATTCTCTTTCTCATCTTTTAGAAACTGTAGGTAACTTTGTGCACCTGAAGACATATCATCTTTATTCATATAGAACAACAAATCCGTGTACGAATTTAATGTAATTCCTGTTGCAAAGCCCACCGGCTCCCAGTCCGTATGATTATATTTATAGGTATGCGCATCTTTCACATTCTGAATAGGGTCATACATATAATTTACATCTACTTCTGTCCCTTCTTTTCCGAAAGGTGTGCCAATTACCCGATAATCTGAATCCACTTCATCTCTTACTGCAAATACCTCCGAGAAATAATAACTATTTTCGCCCCACGAATCAATCTTTATATCACTTAGATTCGTAAGACTCAAATTTGATTTGCATAACGAATTCGCAAAATATGTATTCCACGTTCCGTCTGCATTTTTCTCAAGTTTACATTCTATCCAAAGTTTTCCAAGCTGCAGAGTCGAAAAATAATCTGATGCTTCTAACCAGTTTGAAGTACTTTTTGTTTCAGATAGGCGCAGGTAAAAAATCACCTTCTTATATTGGCTCAGAGATAAATTCTTTAAATTCTCAACTACTCCCCAAGATGTATCTATCTTATATGCACCAGAAGACACAGCATTGGGTCTCTCCGTCGAATCAAAATTAGCTGGTTCAACTTTCGTCGAAAAACAATCTGCAACCTTTTCAAGCTTTTCTGTTCTACATCTTCTTCCTCGAACCTCAGTTACATACACATTCACATTCACCTGCATACTCAAATCAGACAGATTAGCATCCATTGGAAGCGACACATTTGTTTTCTCGCCATTTTGATATAACACATAGACACTATCCTCTAAATTCAACTGATATTCTATCCAAGTCAAACATCCAGAGTCTTCTACAACCCACTCCGAATTCACCTGAATACCATGCCATCCGCTCGTTGTCTTCCTGATCGCAAAACGCAATGATTGGTATTCTGCCAGCTCAACATCTGCCATCGAAAAAGATCTCGCTGCCACATTTGCATCACTTTGTACTAAGGTTGCAAATTCATATCCTTTGTCTTCGCATGTTTGATCATTCTGAATCGATCCTACTTGTGCATTAAAACACCAAGGTGTCACAAGCACCATCGAATCACTTTGTACAGAATCCGGTGCAATCAGCAATCGTCTCATCTTCTGACTATCATATTGATTGATTTTACCATCCGAACAAAGATCACAATCAAAAACATATTTATTCGCTTTGCTATATTCAAGTTCTGCTTTTTTCACACCAATCAGATCACTGGATGTAACAGTACCATTTTTATCAGCATCGCCAAAAACAGTCTGTGCTTGCGTATTTTCTGCTGCCTCGACAGAAGCTAAGCCTACTCCACTCAAAAATGGTGTTGCAGTAAGAACCAACGCCAAAGATAATGAAAGAACTTTTTTTATTCCTATCTTCATACACATTCCTTTCTGTCGCTTCTGCGACTTTTTCCCATGTTTTCACGCCTTCCCATCTTCTTATTGAAGATGGGAAGTGTGATTGTTTTATTATTTTTCCACTGCAAATACTTCTGAGAAGACATAGGTCGCTTCTCCGTATTTTGCTGTCAGTGCAGAGAGATTATCTGCCGTTACGTTCTCTTTTGCGACAACACCGCCTCGATAGAGCGTCCAGCTGTTATCTGCATTACGTACCATCTTATGCTCAATCCAGCCAGAACCATACAAGCCTGCTCCGAAATATGAGCTTTCGAACCAGCCACTTCCTGCTGTCTTTCTTGCATAGAATATAACTTTATTATATTTTGCAAGATTCACATCGCTCAGTGTCGATTCGCTTGCTGTCCAAGATGTTGTTACCACGGTCGATTCGGTTGCTGCTGCCACCGGTCTGTCTGTCTTAGATACTTCTCCTGTCAAGGTGTTGAAGCTCTTTGCTACTACCTTCAAGGTATCTTTTGCTCCATCGCGAAGGGTTCCTCGTACCTCTGTCATAAGAAGGGTGCCGGCTGCGCCGAACTTCATCTGTAAGTCGGAGAGGTTCATATCTAACGGCAACGTCGTCTGTGTCCAACCGTTTTCTGTGCTTCCCTCTGCCTTTTTGTAGAGTCGGAATACGCCATCTTCTTCGACAAGCTTCATCTCAACCCAAGAGCCTTTCGAATCTGCAATCATTCCGAAGTTGTTGTCCGCTACTTTTCCTATCTCATACCAGCTGCTTCCGTCGCTCTTTAATGCGAATCGTACTTCTTTGTATACCGAAAGGTCCACATCACTCATCAATACACCGGCATAGGTATCATTGCTTCCGCTAACCTCTGTTGCATATTCATAACCACCTGTTGCCCATGTCTTTGTGTTGTCAAGTGTTCCCTGTGAATATGCCCATGGGGTTGCTACTATCATGGTTTCCTTTGCAGCCGGTTTTTCCACTGCAAATACTTCCGAGAAGACATAGGTCGCTTCTCCGTATTTTGCTGTCAGTGCAGAGAGATTATCTGCCGTTACGTTCTCTTTTGCGACAACACCGCCGCGATAAATCGTCCAAGTGTTATCAGCGTTACGAACCATCTTATGCTCTACCCACTTGGAATCATAACATTCTATTCCCAAGAATGAGCTTTCAAACCATCCGCTTCCGGCTGTCTTTCTTGCATAGAATACCAGTTTGCTATAAGCATCAAGCTTCAGGTCTGCAAGAGCTGCTTCATTTGCTGTCCAAGAAGTCGTTACCACTGTAGATGCCGTTGCTGCCGCAATCGGTTTTTCCTCTTTTGCTTCCTCTCCTTCCAAGGCATTGAAATTCTTCGCTACCACTTTCAACGGCTCCGTTGCACCCTCTCGCAAGGTCCCACGAACCTCTGTCATAAGAAGGGTTCCGGCTGTTCCATATTTCATCTGGAGATCTGAAAGGTTACTATCTAATGGCAGGTTCTTATTTACCCAACTTCCGTTGACATACATCTGGAAGTAACCATTGCCTTCATCTACCAGTTTCAATTCTACCCAATCCGCCGCTGCGTTGGCATAGAAGCTATAATCGTTATCTGCTACGTTTCCAATCTCATACCAATGAGAGCCATCACTCTTCAGTGCAAAACGAACTTCCTTGTAGATAGAAAGATCAGCGTCACTTAGAAGTGCTCCTGCATAGGTATTGTTACTTCCGGTGATCTCTGTTGCATACGCATATTTTCCTTCTGTATAGGTCTTGGTATGATCCATCTTACCTGTAGTGAATGCCCATGGTGCTGTTACAATCATGGTATCGGTAAATACCGGTACTGTCGGCTCATCCGACTTTTCTTTCTCAATGGCAAAAACTTCTGAGAATGCATACGTTGCTGCTCCATATCCAGCCTGTACCTCTGACAGATTGGAAATTGTAATCTTCTCACTGATCAGACATCCCCCACGATACAGATTCCATGTAGCATCTGCATTGCGAACCATCTTGAATTCCGTCCATGCATCTCCTAAAAGCTGGGTTCCAAAGTAGTTTGATTCGAACCATCCACTTCCGGCCATCTTTCTCGCATAGAATACCAGTTTCGTATAATCACCAAGAGATAACTCTGTCATAGCTGTCTTGGTCGCTGACCAAGCAGTTTCCGTCACAGTAGAACCGGTAGCCATCGCATTCGGTTTTTCGCTGTCTGTAAAACTCTCTGTGTACGTATTAAAATTGCTTGCAACTTTCTTCCACTGACTGACGCTACTATCTTTCACTTCTCCTCGTACTTCTGTCATATAGAGAATACCACTTGTAGCGAACTTCATCTGAAGATCAGACAGATTGGCGGTCTCTTCTATGGTAATCTCTTTCTGGGTTCCATTTTCGTAGAGAACGAACGCACCCTCTTCATTCTTGAATTCATATTCCACCCACTCGGATGCACAATTTGCAATCAAGTTGAAGGTGTTTTCTTTGGTCCTTCCAATCTCCCACCATGCTTTTTCTGTGCTCTTTAATGCAAATCTAAAGGACTTGTATTCACTAAGATTCACATCCATCATAGTTGCGCCTTGGTAGGAGGCGTTGCTACCATTGACTGCTGTCGCGTAGGTATATCCAAGTTTTTTCGCTGTATTGCTATGGCTCATGGTCCCTTGTTCGAATGCCCAAGGTGCCATCACTACCATGGTGCCTCTTACTTCCGTCTCCGGCTCTTTGTAATCTGGATCTGCAATTCCAAAAAGGCTGGTAAAATGTAACTCAGAGGAACCATTTAACTTAATCTGTAATTCAGACGCACCTGCAACGGCATGGTCTTTCTTCGTGTCATTTATATAGACATCGAAAGTTCCTTTGCTATTCTTTCGAAGTTCAATTTTATACCAGCTATTGTCGTTGTTCTGGATAAAATATACTTCCTCAGAACCAGTTGCATAGAATTCTAACCAGTTCGCTGTCTTCAAATCTGCCTTCTTCAGATAGAATACCAAACTCTTATATGGTGCAAAATCCAGGTCTAAGAGTTTGTGTGCACCCCACTGTGCAGATGTATAGCTATAGGTCTTTGCACCTTCCACTTTACTTACTACATTGTAGTTTTCAATCTCAATTGCAGTCTCTGCTACAACCGGTGCAATCGCCTGATACTCAGCAGATAGATAATCAATTTGCACTTCCTGATAATTCGGATCTTTGATTCCGAAAAGGCTTGTGTACTTAATAGTAGAATCTCCATTTAATGTTACTTTCAATTCACTCATGTCTGTAATGGTATCGCTGAACTTTTCACCATTTACATAAACATCAAATTTGTTTCCACTGCTTTGTTTTTTCAGAACCACTTCATACCACTGATTATCATTATTCTGAATATAATTCATATGTTCGCCGCCCTTGGTCTTCTTATAAAATTCCAACCAATTGCTGGTCTTCATATCTTCTTTGTGTAAGAAGAACATAATCTGTGAGTACTTGGCAAGTGTAATCTCGCCAAATCCAATTTCGCCCCATTGCGCTGTCGTATAAACATAGGTCTTGGCATCTTTTATGTTGCGAATTCGATCATAGTTTGCAGTCTCTGTTCCTTCCACGGCCAATGCATAGGTCAATGCTTCATATTTGGAAGAAATATAATTCGGTTCCGGTGCTTTGTATCCGGTATCCCGAATGCCTACTAAGCTGGTAAATTGAATCGTAGAATTTTCATTAAAGCTAAATTTCAATTCACTGGAATCGGATACCGTTGTATCGCATTTTCCACCATTGACATACACCTCAAATTCTCCATTTTTTACCTTCTTAAGCTGTACTTTATACCATTTGTTATCATTGGTTACAATATAGCTTCCAATGCCTTCGCCTTTCTTGTTCTCTTTTTGCAGAACAATCCAGTTGGCAGAATTGCGGTCTTCCTTGTGAATGTAAAATACTAATTCCTTATAAGCATCCAGATTCACATCTGCAAATCCAACCTTTTGCCACTGCAAGGTTGTCACCTCATAGGTCTTAGAACCGGTAATCTGATTCATAAGTACGTAGTTCTCTACCTCTTTTGCCTCCATGGCGATCGGAGAAGCTACTGTTTTATATTTCTTAGACAGATAATTCGGTTTCGCTTCCTTATAGGATTTGTCCACGATTCCCATTAAACTTGTAAAGGTCATCTGGGATCCTTCATTAAAGACCAGACGCAAATCATCTGCTTTCGAAACAGTTGGTTCCTGTTTGATTCCATTGACATAGACATCAAAAACACCATTTTTTACTTTTTTCAAATCCACTTTGTACCATCTGTTATTATTATTCGCAATATAGTCGTGGATAGAAGTTCCTTTGCTGTCTACCTTCGACAACACAATCCAATGTGCCGCATTCTTATCTTCCTTCTTCACAAAGAACGTAAGGTCTGTATATTTGTCAAAGTTTACTTCGTAATTTAACCCCAGTGAGCACCACTGTTTTGGTTCATAGCGATAGGTTTTTGCTCCTTTGACTTTCTTTACCAATTCGTAGTTTGCCACCGTCTTCGCATCCACCAATACCGGCATGTCAATCGCCTGGTATTTCGAGGAGAGATATTCCGGAGCCGGTTCTTTGTAATTTTTATCCACGATTCCTACCATGGAAGTAAAACGAACCTTACTATTGTCATTCAATGCACACATGAAATGTTCTGCATCAATAACCGCGGTCTCGTATTTTACTTTATCAGCATAGAAATAGATCTTGCCGCCTTCTTTCTTGAACTCGATTCGATGCCAACGATTATCATTGGTCTGTAAGAATGGCGTTTCGGTTCCGTCATCTGCTTTCTGTACCATAGAAATCCAACTGTTTTCATTGGTATCATCTTTGCGGATGAAGAATAAGAGGCTGGTGTATTTTTCCAGATTGATTTCCGGAAGATTTACATATCCCCATGTCTTCTGTGTATATGCATAGGTCTTTCCATTCTTCACGCTCTGCATCATAGCATAGTTTGAAGTTGTCGGTGCATCTACAAAGAATGGCATATCGACTACTTGATAACGAGAATCCAACGGTTTGGCAACCACACCGTTTACGGAAACCAGCGTATCTTGCTTTAATGTAAAGGTGTAACTTCCATCTTCGTTTGCTTTGATAATCTTACCACCGGCTTTCACCGCAAAAGACGCACCCTTCTTGAAATCATCATCAATAGTTACGTGGAAGGTCAGCTTCGTATTCACCGCATATTCTCTCGCCGGAAGATCCAGATAATAGCCGTCTCCTTCTGTTACGGTTACCTTTGCACCTTTGTAATCTTTTCGCTCAATCACATAGATATTACTGAATTTGTAGGAACCTACTTCCTGCAGGCAAACTTGAATATCACTCAAATAATTGCAATTTGCTTTCAGTTGTCCGTTCACATACAGATTCATGGCTCCTTCTTCGTATTTGAAGAAGAATTCATTCCATGTCTCGCTTCCTTCTGCTACATAAAAGTCTGCATTTTCTCCCAGTTTTGCCTGGAAATAATTACTATTTTTTACGAAGAATTTCAATCCTTTATATTTGCCTAAATTCAATTCGGTTAAGGTACGATATTTCCATCCCGGATTAATTGCTTCATTAACGGAAGCTGTCAGATCCAGATCCGGCACATCATAAGTATCCACACCATTTAAGTTCAAATCAGCCAGTACCGGAATCGGTCGTCCTTCCTCATCTTTTAAAAGGGTAAATTCCTGTTCATCCATAGTGCCCGGATCCACATCGATTCCGGAAACTACATGGTCGTTCTTCGCAACACCTTCTACTGCGATCTTGGTATCTTGGTTCACAGTATAACGATATACGCCATTCTGCGCGGATAATGGCTCATCATTGGCTTTAACTTTCACATCACTGTCACTGTAATCTTTGTCCAGCGTAACAGCAAAGACCAGCTGTTTCCCTTTGCTAACAGAAGCCTCTCCCGCCTGATTTAACTGAACATCTTTTAAGGTTACCGTATAGCCAGCATCCTTTGATACCCCAACCGTATATTTTCCATTGAGGAGCAAGACTCCTACTGCAACCAGTGCAAGGACCAATAGTGCGGCAATGCCACCAATATACTTCTTTTTCATCATGGCTCTCCTTTCTTTCTGTTATGGATTACGTAGTGTCGGCAGGCTGTCTACGGTATATTCCCAAGCCGAACCTAACATTTTTTTACTGTTGATGGCCCATACAGCATCCATCTTAGTGGTAAATACTTCCATTCCTTCCGGAATCTGTTTCGGTTTACTTCCGGCACATACCACTGCAGTATCCTTTACGGCAAATTCATCATTGGTATTCCCTGCTATCAAAAGTCCTCCGGTCTGTACTTGGAAGAGACATTTTTCCATAGAACCACATCCAATTAAATTACCTGTAACGATCGCTTTAGATGCCTTCTTCAAATCTACAAAAAGATTGCTAAAGGTTGCGCCGTTTCCACTAATACTAGGTGCCAGGCCGGCTCCTCCAAGGGATACATTCTCAAAAGACAGATTGGAAATCTTCGCGTCTAACAATGGTCCGAAGATACTTCCGGAAGAAGTAATATTCTTCACTTTGTGATTCCCACCGTCAATGGTTCCACGGAAGCAATCTTTTGCATCTGTAGCAGCTGCTTTGCCCACTGCGTTATAAGCAACTCCATTGAAATTCAAATTCTCAGTCACATAATAGTACCCATCCAGATTGTCTGTCTCTTTGATTACATCTAACCAGTCTTTGGTAGACTGTATCAATTTGGTACTGATAACCACTTCTACGCTGCATGTAAATTCCCCACTGGTTACGGTCAATGTGGTCGGTCCTACCGACAGTGGATGAATCACACCTTTTTCATCTACCGTTGCAATCTGTTTGTTATACATCTCATATTGCAAATCAGCCGGATCTTCTTCTGTTACATTTCCTTGTGCATCTGTTGTCTGCAGGACAAACTGAGTCTGCAATCCTTTTTTATCCTTTGCTTCCAGATAATACCCCTCTTCCTTCGAACAGAGTATGGTGCCCTCTGTAGCATTTGCATGGATGACAACACTACATTCGACTGTCTCGTTTCCAAATGTTGCTGTGATTGTTGCATTTCCGACTTTCTTTCCCAAAATCTCACCATTTTCCACACTTGCTACACTCTCATCACTACTGCTCCAATTTACCTTTCCAGCCTCTTCTGTCAAGGCATAGACAATCGCCGTTTCTCCTTCTATCATTTCACAGGAGGTTTTGGTTAATTCGATGGTTTTTCCTTGTTTCTCGCCGCATCCTGATAGCGAAGCAAGCAGGAGCGGAACACCTATCATCATAGTTGTTAATCGTTTTACATTCATGTTTTCCTTCACCTCCTATGACTTCTTCCAGTTCTCAATCACGGTTGCAAGGTCAAATCCGGCTTCACGTGTAGACTCGATTCCATACATATTTGCATAGGTTTCAAAATCCGTAATGTAAGCGGCTTTCTCTTCATCCGATAATTGATTGATATAATACTGAAGCATCATATATATTGGAGACATCCGCTCTCTCTGAATTCGGTTATACAACTTCTCATATCGTTCCGGATTGGATTCTTTCAATGGCTCAATGGCTTTCAAAGCATCCTCCATGTAGGACATTAACGTCTGTACGGTTCCGATTGGCCACAGATTCTTGTCATCATATAGGAAGAATACCTGACCGGTCGTGTAATCATGATCATCTAGATACTGATAATACGTACGAATGAAATCATAATACTGTTTAATTGCATCATAACCTTCCCCATAATAATGCTTCATAAAATCATCGGCTAACGCATCATATTCTTGACTTGCATCCCATCCTAGCTGCGACTGACAGTAGATTCGAAGTGCTGAAAATGTCGGAATGGAGGAATCGTAGTTTCCTTGGTCGTAAATAATCTTTGCACCGATTTCTTCGTAGAAACGATAGTATTCCTGAACCACACCAAAGTTGTTAAAGTTAAACATATAGGCATATGGTCCTAAGCAATAACTCCAGATTGCTAGGTTCTTTCTTCCCATAAGTTCGCTCCATGCTTTCATGGAATCATATGCCGCTTTATTGGCACTATCCTGTGGTGTCTTTGCAAAATTCATACTGATTGGTGCAATAAGGACACCAACATTCTCATAGACTTCTGTGCCTTCATAAATTGGTTTATAAGTCTTGCTTGCTTCATCATAGGTCATTGGTGCATTCAAAGTCGGTCCATAAGCAAAGAAGAAATAGGTTAATTTGCGATTCGGCTGCTCTGCTGCCACCAATTCATCGACACCTTTTGCCACTTTATTGGTAAATTCTAATTCTACACCGGAATAATTCCCACCATATTTTGCCATGGTCTCAGAACAGTTTTGACAAGTACAGATGGTACTATTATCTTCACGTCCAAGGGTTACATAATTTCGATCCGGGAAAACATCCAATTTTGCTTTTACCTGCGTAATCATTTCCTGAATGACTCCTTCGTTGGAAAGACACAGCTGTTCACCATTTGGCATATACCAGTCCGGATGCGCATCCCCATATATAGTATATGGAAGATACTGGGAAACCATAGTATGTGCAAAGGAGTTCCATACGCCATGGTTGCTATCCTGCTGATACATCCGATAGCTATATAAGGTATTAGACGGCAATTCTTTATATGCTACCTCGCGCACATCAATGGATGGACGATAGAATTCATCAAATTCATACAACGGAATGGTCTTCATCTCATCGTAAATATATTCGTCGTCTGCATAACAATGATAACCAATGGTATCTTCCAACCACTGGTATACCCCATATAAGGTTCCATTAAAGGAATTTGCAGTCACACCGGAGATATACAGACAGTTTCCAACGGTTTTCATCTTGTAACCGCTTTCTCCTAATTCTTCTGCTTCTACAATGATTCCCGCTGCATCCAGCAGACTTGTCTCCCCTAAGGAAATAAATTTTTTATTGGTCTCTACATCAAAATCATCTTCTTCATATACCTTTAAGGTAACACCGGAAGACAGTTTTAAAAATTCATTTAATTCCGAGGATGCCAGATTGGTTACATAGTCTGCATCTTCCGGAACAACTATGGCATAATCACTTTTTCCATCTTCCACAATATTGGTTCCGGTGGATTTTAATTTCTTTTCTTCTTTGTCGGCACTATCGCCACAACCTGCCAGGGAGCAGGTCATGACAACTGTTAATAACATAGCCACACAGGAAGAGAATCTTTTCTTTCTCATGTTCTTTCCTCCGTTAGTTTGCTTCAAAGGTAAAGCTTTCTACATTCTTGTTTCCATTTTCATCTGTCAGGAAGTAATATACGGTATACCGCCCTTTTTCTTTGGTCTCAATCTTGTCACCTTTGACTTCTGAGACGATTCCTTTTGGAGTGCCACAATATACCAATACCTCTACCTTGTCGGTATTTCCATTATCCTGAATCTTATATTTCTCTACTTTTACAGACTTTCCTGCACTGACAGTTTTCGGATAGTTTCCTTTTAGCTCCAGTGTCGGTAATACATCGTCCACAATCTCAATGGTCTTCGATGCTACAATTCTTCTACCTGCAGCATCCTCTGCTGTATAGGAAACTGTGTAGCGACCCAATTTATTCAACTGAATCTCATATTCCTGATTTGCAATTGCACCATTTAACTCGGTTCCATTCAACGCTTTCACTGTTTTTCCGTTAGCATCCGTAACACTCAGAACCGGGATGGTGACATAATTTAACACATCATAAGCATTTGCTGTTGGAAGTGTTAATTTGGTGCCTTCCGTGTAGATTCCGGAATAAGATCCATTGACAAATAATTGCGGATCAATGGTATCTTGAATCGCCCCTAAAAATGTCTGATTATTCATGGAAATAATATCAATGGCTGCTCCGGCTTTTGCACCAAGAAGCTCAATGTCTACATAGACTTCTCCACTTGCAAAGCCTTTGAATGCTGTCCCATTTAGATATGTTTCCACCGTTCCTAGAGACGTGTTTTCTGCTCCCACTAATGAATAATCATCGTTTTGATAACCAATCTCTAAGTTCTGCATAGATTCTGCAGTCAAGCTTCCCGGCATGCCTACTTTCCGTCCACCGTTAATGGAAATCTGCAAGCTTTTGCCTTTCTTATAAATCGTAAATTGTACTTTCTGACTCTTGACTTTCTTATCTGTCAATGTCACACGGATCGTGTCGAAATTCGACTGGAAACTTCCATTCTTATTCTGCTCTGCCTTCATAACCAGAGAGAATTCCTGTACTTGTACCGGGCGAATGTATGCGACCTTTGCATTTCCATTCTTTGTTGCACTCAGTACCGTATAGCGGTTAAATGCTTTTAAAGTCGCATTGTCTTTCATAAAGTAACCGGTCATAAACTGGTTGTCCTTAGAAATCGATACTAACTTCACTTCCCGCTTTACTGTTTTATCGATAGTCTTACCATCTACTTCCGCAGAGAAGGTAAAGAGGATATTGGCTTTCTTCACCTTTTTACTCATTTTCGGAATATACAGATTATCTTTCTCTAGTTCTCTCGTTCCCGCTGCATCTGTTACAGTAATGCGGCATGCTGTTTTCTTTGCATCCGCCCCTACTTTGGTATAATAGATTGCCTGATAATTTTCAAAGCCAAATGTATTCTCCGCTGCGATAGCTTCCGGGAGAACAATTTCAGAATCCTCGAAAATAATCGCCGGCGCAAAGACTAAGTCAATCGTCTCACTCACCTTTGCAGTCTGTCCAATGTAATCAGAAACTTCACAGACTACGGTATAACTTCCCTCTGCCATCGGCACGAAAGATCCGTCAAATTCTGTTTCTTTTCCGTCATAGATATAATAACTTCTGGATGCATGCTTGCCGGTTCCCCCTTCTCCTTTAAAAGTCGGAACTTTATAAGCTTTTCCATAAGTCATAGATTTTTCTAATGCGCCATCTACTTTCATCTTCATTGCCGGAACTTTGTTCTTCGCTGTAACATTTACATTTTTTCTTGTGGTATTGCCAAATCCATCGCTAACTGTATATTGAATCTGGTACACACCTTCTTCTGTCGGAACAAATGCCTGATCCTTCACTTCCACAGTCTTTCCATTGTGCTTCACTGTAATCTGCTTGATTAAGGTATCTTCAGCACACAGATCATCGGTTGCCTTTACATCGAAGATTGGATATGCCGTGCCTACTTTTGCATCCGGAGCCTGTTTCATTCCTTTCATATCGATGGTCACTTCCGGTGCCGTGGTGTCTGCAAGGATTTTCTGCTGTAAACTCTCTCCATCTACAGAGAGAATCTTAAATGTCGCTTTGCCGGATACGCTGACCGGGCTGATGGATAATTCCACCTGACTATTATCGGTAAATCCTTGCCACAGGTTCTTATACAAGGCCGGATCATCCAAATCTGTTATCAATTCTTCACGATAGTCTTTGTCATGAACCAATTTGATCCTCTGCTGGCCATAAAGTGCTTTTTCAGATGCATCATAACGAAGTGCTAAGGTCTTTACCTTCATATCAAATGCAGTGCTCTCGAAAGCAAAATCAAGGTCAGTGGTGTAACCACCTTTGTTGTGAGCCATCATATTCTCAATGCCTTCTACCCATGTATATGGCTCTGTATCCCAGCTTGGCTGTTTGTAAAGTCCCAGATACCCATCCTGTCCGGTAGCTTTTACACGAACATAGGAACCGGATGACATATTACCGTCTCCGGCGATCACACGAATGGAAACCTGGTTGCTCGGATTCAACTTATCCGTCAAGGTAATATAGAATCCTGTCATATCTCTGGTGCCTGCCGTTTGTGGAATAACATAAAGTTCGATCAAATTGTCTAACTTTGTATTGTCAGATAAATCTAAAGTCTTTGCATAGGTTGCTACAGCATTCTTAGACGTCATCTCAATCTGTACACCCGGGAAATCTGCGTTTCCAGCGGTGTCATCATAGGTTACCGTTGTATCCTCTCCTGCAAGGAAAATATTTTCACTTCCGTATGGTACCTGGAAAATCTTTTCAAAACTTCCTTTTTTTCCATTTACTTCATAAGTATAAGTAAGATGATAAATTCCTATCTCATCTAATGCGAAAACATTTCCTTCTTCCTTCTTTCCGGATGGAAGGGTTGCAGTTCCTACTGCTTTCACCTCTTGTCCGTTCAGATATACCGTTGCTTCCGGAATGGTAAACTTCGAACCTTTATCATAGACTTTCTTTATATCTGCGCCTACGACTCCCGGAATCTTTTCATCTACTAACACTTTCATGGAATCCTGATAGGTCTTTCCATTTATCTTTGCCGACCAGGTTACCGTATAGATTCCCGCCTCCTCGAATGTATAATCAAAGGCTTTGTCCACTGCCTGCTTGGTCTCTTTTTCTGCTTTCCCTTTAGCAATGGTAACATCTGTATAGAACGCTTTTCCTGTCATAAGCAGATTTGTCACTGCTTTTCTAGCAGGAATGGTCATGGTTGTATGTACCCCAACACTTTCTGTCAATGGATCGCAAGATGCAATCTTACAGGTTACTGTGGATGCCGGATAGGCTTTCAAGGTTACATAAGTTCCCGCTTTTTCCTGTCCTGCTACCGAATAATATAAATAATAGCTACCGGAACTCTTTGGTGTAAAGGAAATTCCATCTCCTACTTTTCCGGAAACCAGTTTTTTTCCATTTGCATCTTTCACTGTACATGAAATTTCCGGAGTCTCTTCCATTCCATATACACTTGCTTTCGGAAGTGTATATTTCTTTCCAACAACCGGTTGTAAGGTAATATTGGAATTAACAGTTGCATACACTGCCGGCAAAGAACTCTCACCATAATCTTCTCCATTTACATTATAAATAAGAAGTTCCCCGGATTTTCCGGTTCCTACTTGCGTAAACTCTACGGATACACTATAGTAATCAAACGGCTTTAGAACATGGTTAAATCTTCTTCCATCTACCACACTTTCAGCCAAACACCAAATCGTCTTATAGGCATCTCCCGTACCGTAATTCTTAATCTTCACCTCCATAGTCGCCGGATCAAATACCAAACTTGTGGTATGTGCACCTGCCACTCTGGTATAAATTCCTGCACCATTTTGGGAGGTAGAAAATCCGTGGGCTTTGTCATCATAATCCAGAGCATAACTGATTCCTGCTAACTCTTCTTCCACAACCACATAAGCGCTGGTTTCATTTCCAATATCTTTTACACCAACCGCAAATGTTTCTCCCGTAGTTGCGCTTGTAAAATGCAAGCGGTACTCCGACAAACTCGGTCTGGTCTCTTCGGCAAGTGCCTTCATTTCAATTTCGAAATTACCGGAAAAAGTTTCCTTGAAGGTCGCCGTTGAACCACTTCCATAGCTCTGCAACAAAAGTCCTTTTCTAGTATCGCTGAATACGTCATTCTTTCCAGCCTGCCGAGATATTTTGTATTTGACACCATCATAGATAAGTCTGTCTCCGGTACTGTCTCCACTCTGCTGTGCAGAAACATTGGTGAATACGCCGGCTGCTAAAACCACAGACATGGCAAGTGCCAAAAATCGTTTTCTTCGCATCATCCTTTGATTCCTCCTTCTGTCATATTTCCCATCAATTTGTTTCTAAATACAAGGAACAAAATTACCAGCGGAATCAGTACGATAATACCTCCCGCTATCTTCACCGTGCCACTTGCCAGGATATTGTCGTAGCTGTGGAAGAACTCGTACAACCCCCAAGCCAAAACCGGTGATTTTTCCAAGAATAACATTGGATTCTGATAATCATTCCAATAGGTAATAAAAAACAAAATAAATGTTGTTCCAAACAAAGAAGATGTCAATGGCATCATGATCTTATAAAAAATCTGATAATGATTCGCTCCATCGATCAAAGCTGATTCTGCATAGCTCCATGACAAATTCTTGTAAGCCGCATAGAAAATCATATAATAGACATTCGTAAATCCATAATGCATGATGAAACTACCAGTAAAAGTATTTTTCAAATGAAGCATATCCATAATCTGAATCTGAGACGGCAATGCCCCAACGATTGGCAAAATCATGGTAATAATGATTACGTTGTGCATAAAACGACTGAATTTACAGTCATATTTTGCAATCAAATAGGCTACTACAGAAGTGCAGAACGCCTGGCATAATGCTCCACCTGCTGAATAAATGATAGAATTCACAA
Organism: uncultured Faecalimonas sp.; assembly: GCA_964450635.1. Lineage (GTDB taxonomy): Bacteria > Bacillota > Clostridia > Lachnospirales > Lachnospiraceae > Faecalimonas. The sequence goes on from CAYVDA010000006.1 coordinate 46,129, forward strand.
ACATGCCTTCAATATATACATGTTTGACACCATCAACCACTTTATCAAATCCATTTAGAAATGCCACAATATAGTTGTTGATATGAAATTCAGAATTAAACCATACCGGATCAATTCCGTATCCTTCGCTGGTCTTTAGGGATGCACCAATTGCCCATACAAACATGAGGATGATGGCCAGCGTATAGATTGCAAGTAAACTCCCTATTACAATCGAATAAGGGGAAATACGTGATTTCTTTTTCATGGTCAATCCTCCTAATCTTCACTTGGGCCATATTTTTCTAAAGCCCATTTAATCAATAGTGTTATCGGTGCTACCACCAAAGTAAATAAGATACCACCCGCAGAGGCAATGGAATAAGCCTGACTGCTCTGTGATGTATCTGCCACATAGTTAAACAACACATATCCGATGCTGTCTGCCTTCATATTGCCCGCTGCTGTTCCGTAGAAAGAGAATGCATTCAACTGATTCACTGCAACCTGTGCAAAAGAAATGACAATATAGGATACGATCGATGGGAATATCATCGGCAATACAATTCTAAGAAATTGATTCATCCCCACTGCTCCGTCCAACTCTGCTGATTCAATGATTTCAGGCGAGATCTGTGACATGGCATTGACATAGATCAGTACGCTTGGGCCAAAAGCAAAGAAAAAGCTAAAGAACGCGACTGCATAAAATGCTGTCTTGTCACTGGCCAGTAATCCTTCCGGTCGGACCCCTGTAATGGTCTGTGCCAGTGCCGGATATACCTGATCCGCAAGTCCACTATAGAAAATAACTAAAATCAATGAACAAATTACCGATGGCAGGAACAAGAATATCTTATAGGTTCCTGAGAACTTATATTTTTTGTATACATAATACGAAAAAATCAACCCTAGCGGGATGACTACTACAACCGAGAACGCAAGATACGCCAAAGAGTTTGGAATCGCTGTGGCAAACTTGCCGGTTGCTCCGGCAAGTTCCACAGTGAAGAATCTTTTAAAGGTATCTAAGCCGACAAATTCTGTGACATATTTGATGCCGCCATTTGCCGTGTCTCGTTCAATATAAATATTTTGAAATGCCATCAAGATACTATTGAAGTTCACACCTATGTAAAAGATGAGGAACTGCAATAACGGAAGTGAAAACATACTCCAGTAAAAGAGTTTGGAGCCTTTTCCCATCTTCTTTTTGCTCTTTTTATTTCGACTGATTGTCTTCATAATATTCCTCCCAATTAGAGTCTTATCTTATCTCCATACACTCTGCCATGACATGGTGTAAGAATTGATGACACTATTGAAATAATTTTCCGGTGTGTCGGACGGATTGTTCTTAAACTGAACAAACGGGTTATTTACGTTACCATAAGACCATCCCCATGTCTTCGGGTTCAAAACACTTGTATTCTTAATTGTATCTGCTGTAGATGGGTAACAGTCAATAATAGAAACTTTTTTGCTATCATCATTAGCATCTTGATGCAACTGATACATTGCCTTTCCGTAAGCGGAAGTCTTTGCCAATGTATCCTCAGTCAAGGTATAGTTAAATGGTCTCATCATACTTGTCGTCTGCGTAAAGATATTCATAACCTGATCAGAGTGACAGAATTTCATAAATTCCTTTGCCAATGGCATAATCGCATCGGATGTATTTGCATTGATAAATGCCATAGAATTGTTCAATGTGATCTGAACTCTCTCTTCTCCAATCTTATCTTTCGAAGCTTTTGGAATCGGCATGAATCCAAATCTTCTATTCAACTTAGAATTCTCAGAGGATTCATTTTCATCAAACCAAGAAGTTGCTTCTGCTTCCCACCAGTTGCCATCAAGTAACATTGCAATCTGCGAACCAGAACCGGTTCCGTTTACGAACTGACGCTGTGCATCAGTATGTGTCAGTGATGAAGAGAAGGAGTCCGGATGATAGTAATCACTGTCAGATACTAACATTTTGGCAAACTCTAATGCATGATATTTTCCTTCCTGGTTGTGGAGTTTGTAACCAGTGCTTCCTGTAATCTTCGTTTTTCCAAGATTCTTTACTTTCCCGTTCTTTACTTCCACCAAGCTTGTTGCAGTTCCATCCATGCTCCAGTTCAAATTAAACTGCTCTACACCTTCTGCATCTGCCCAAACAGCATTCATAAATTCGATTAAGTAAGTTAAGTAATTACCATTCCATACCATCGGGATATAAGAACCACTCGTTTTAATACGAATCAACAACGCCTCAAAATCTTTGTAAGTTGCTGGAAGTCCGTCATCGTCTGTGCCTTCGATTCCGTCCGGTCCTGCACTCTTCTTGTCATCCATGCTGCTGACAAATAAGGTATTCATATCAACGGTATCCAGATCCACATCATCGGCACACTTGCCGGATGCGAAATACCAGTTGTTCTTCTCAAACAAATCAATATTGTAGTTGAATCCGAGAACTCCTTCATAATACGGAAGTGCATAATACTTCGGAGCGTCTTTGGTTCCTAAATTGTAATACTTCTGGCTCTTTGTATCCATCTTTTCTTCAATGGTCTTATCCTCACCATCTACTTTGGAAGTAACCACATCTGTAATGTCTGCAATTGTCGTATTCGATGCGTCTGTAAATGCATAATAGTCTGCATTTTCCACAAAGAATACATGATCACGTTTACTTTTGATGGTCTCAATCAAGCTACCACCGTTGAGACCTGATTTATCAAGGTCCAGCACCACCTGCACACCTGTCTTCCCTTCCTCAAAAGAAGTGTCTGCATACTTTTCTTCAAACAATGTCTTTGCCTGCTGAATCCATTCTTTACCAAGGCCAGCGTAATAGTATCCTACATACAACTGTGTCTTATTTGCATCTACATCCTCTGTACTACCGCCACGTCCCGCACATCCTGTCAAGGATCCCATAACGGTTGTTGCCAACAATGCTGCTGTCAAACATATTGTTCCTAATCTTTTTCTCATTTTTTCTCTCCTTTTCTTTTATTAATCCTTTGTTTCTAATAACCATTTTCCCGAAGGAATCACAAAGTCGAAATAGCCCTTATCATCTGCCTGCACCTCCAGTCCTAATTCCGGGCATCTCAGCTTTTTATATGTTGAAGGGAATCTGACAACACCGGTTAAGTTCTCCGGAATCCGAAGTTTTAATTTCATTCCGTGTCTCCTACGCTCCCATTCTACACTTGCTTTTCCGTATGGCGTCTTTTTGTCCGCCCCGGCCCTTTCAAAATAACCTGTACAATATGGTGTAATATATACTTGCTTCTGATACATATGACTTAAGTCCAAACCTGCCACTTTTTCATACAGCCATGCCACCGTACTTCCATACATTGGATGACAATGTGACATATCGCTTCCGCCATGTACCAACCTGCTGTTTCCTATCTCACCCAGATAAAAATCCGGCCACTGTTTACTCCAATGTTCCGAAAATGTTGTGTCCTCCTCCATGAGATTAAAGTAGGACGGATAGGTGTCTGCTGTCATCATCCGGCAAGCGATCTCTTCCAATCCCTGCTCTGTCAAATATTGTATCAAAATCGGCGTCAGTACAATTCCGGTGTCGAAATGGTAATCCGTTTCTTCCCGATAATGCCGTTCCACTTTCTTTTTCATCGGTTCTACGTAGGCCTCTGGCACAATCCCCAGTGCAAGCGCCAGAACATCTTCCCCTTGCTTTCCATATCCATACTGCAACTTTCCGGGATCAAAGAAAATCCGATTGATTCCGTCTGCTATCTTTTCTTTTTGCTTTTTCCACCAATCGATCTGTCCATCTCCCAGTATCTCAGCTAGATATTCTGCTGTATCCACAGCCATATAATAGCAAGTCGTACTGATATAATATACATTGGATACAATCGTATCCGGTGCTAACCAGTCTCCCAAAAGCCACGTGCCTGAATTACTCCGTATAATATAATCCTCATCCCGGTTCCGTTCGTAATATTGTAGCCAATGCTGAATAATCTTATATCCTTTTTCAGCCACCTTACGATCGCCGGTATAATGATATAACTCTTTGGTTAGCGTACAGATGGCATTGCCCCAAGCATATCCTCCGCCCCCACCAAAGTTCGGTACAGTATTGGGAATCTTACCTGTTGTTTCCTGTGCATCCTCAATATCATCTAGCCATTTGTAAAAATATGGAAGTGCATCCATACTATACAAAACGGATTTCATAATCTGATTGCCATCCCCCATGTAAGGACGTTTTTCACGATGCGGGCAATCTGTTAACAAGCCACTATGCAAATTGCAATATAGGGTTTGAATAAACATGTCATGGATGCGATTCAAAGTCTCATCTGATGAGGCAAAATGTCCGTCTTGTTCCATATCCATATGAATAAATAATGATTGGATATCCCGGATCGTTGCCTCTCCTTCTATTCGAATCCATGCATACCGATAACATTTCCATGTGAATTGTGGTTGCAACAAGGTGTCACCTTTTTTCACAATGTAAATATTCTGCTGATGGGTTCCTTCCGCTCGGCCATCATCCGGCATTCGCTCATCATAGATGCTAGTCTCATAATTTGGTCGTCCGGATTCATCCAGCACTTCCGCATAGCAAATATGAATCTTCACATCCTCCTGCGCTTCCACTTGAAGCCTCAAGCCTCCGGTATGATTGACCCCGAAATCGTAAAGGGTTCCTCCATCCATGTCTGCTATTTGAAGAGCCGAAAGCACCTGACAGATCTTATCATCCTGACAGCTGGCTACCACCATTTTCCCCATCGGTTCTGCAATTCGAAGGCTTTTTCGAGCCTCATTACTTTTTCTCGTTTCATCCCATCGATCTCCTTGATATAGCAAAGAAATCTGATTGGTATTTTGCACCAAAGTATCCGAATCACTTCGAATCACTTTCTTCTTTCCGTCCACAACCAGATGGAGTTCATAAAAGAGCCTTGGTACCCCAAAGGAAAAATCATATGCATATTCTACCTTTTCTGTATTATAGAAATAACCGTCAGCCACCTCTACTACCAATGCATTTTCTCCTTGTTTAATATGGGTTTTCACATCGTAGGTGTAATACACCACCCGATGATTCTTACTGACTCCCAAAAGCGGATTCTCTCTGTATGCACGCGGTGCGTAATCCGTCACCTGTGGTTTGAACCAACTATCATCGAGCTTTTGCTGATTCAATGTGGCATCGAAATATCCAAGGCCGCTAATATAAAGTCTTGCCAACTCAACTTTTCCTGTTATAGAAAATCTTCTTTCAAAACGATGAATTCTTCCCTCTTTCTCACTCGCATGATCTGTCCATCCCGTAATCCATTCTCCGACCCAGGATTCCGGCCCTGTCTCAAACCAACTAGGTCTTGATAAATCTACACCAACATCTGTCTGCGCCATAACTTGCCAATAATAGCAGGTCTCAGCTACCAATAAGTCTGGAGCAATCCATACACTATGGTTGCCCGGACAACTCTCCGGAAAACATCCCACATCAAAGATTCCGTTATTTAAATTTTCTTCGGAAGACGAAACTTGAAACTCATAATAGGTTGCTTTGTGTTCTTCTTGTATTTCAAAGCTAAGTCGCACATGTTCTTTGTCTACCCCAAGAGCTTTTTCTCTTCCGTTGCAACTCATAAAAAGCTTCATGCTTCTCCCTCCTTTAGAATTTGACATTTTAATTTTTCTATGATACTATCCATTCAAAACGCACCTTTTAGGAGACAATTATGGATATTCTATATTGCGAAAACAACTTTACACATGATCCGGGAGAATTTTCTCCTCGTAATAAATTTCCGGCTTATTTCATTAGCAGTTTCAGTACTCCATTTGTATACGAACATGGCACGGAACTCTTAGGCGGAGAACCAGGTGACTTTATCCTAATGCCACCTAATACCATCTGCTGTCAAGGACCAATCAACAATGAATCTGCTTATGTCAATGACTGGATGTGCCTCTCCGGTGAGGATTTCGAAGCACTGTTAGCCCGCTACCCACTCCCGATTGGCAAAACATTCCGTACTGGAAAACCATATTTATTAAAGAACTGTATCGCTGCTGTAAACGAAGAGCTAATGCTCCAGCGTATTGGATATCAAGAGATGATTTCATCCATCATCACGAAAACCATCATCGAGATGCACCGCCTTTACCTTCAGCAAAAATATGCCGATACTCCATTCAACCGTATTGAGACTGCACGTGAAACCTTCATCTCACAGTTAGAGAAAGATTGGACTTTGCAAGAAATGGCCGACCTTTGTGATTATTCTCCAAGTCGTTTCTCCGCAATCTATAACGAACGTTTTGGATGTTCTCCAAAAGCGGATCTTATCAACCAACGAATCGCCTTATCGAAACAGCTCTTAGCCTATACCAGCCTCTCTATTACGGAGATTGCAGAGCGCTGCGGATTTGGCTCAATTTACTATTTTTCAAAATATTTTAAAGAAAGAGAAGGCCGCTCTCCAAAAGCCTACATTAACTCTACCAGAAAATTCATGGACGCAGATAAACGTTAGTTTTTGCGTCCTTTTTTCACTTTTCATTCGTATTTTCATTATATCAACTGCCCCCTAC
>CAYVDA010000007.1:0-49466 GCA_964450635.1 uncultured Faecalimonas sp.
TCATTAGAGTAGAAAAACTTGGTGTAGAAGCTGGAGAAACTTTTACATTTGACCAGGTACTTGCAGTTAGTGCTGACGAATTCAAAGTTGGTAATCCGACTGTAGACGGAGCTTCTGTAACAGCTACCGTAGTAGAGAACGGCAAAGCAAAAAAAGTTATCGTTTACAAGTACAAGAGAAAATCTGGATACCACAAGAAAAACGGTCACAGACAGCAGTACACAGCAGTAAAGATTGAAAAAATCAATGCTTAATTTCTGTTATGACTAACATTACTATTTATAGTAACACAGAAAAGAAATGTGTCGGATTTGATGCTTGTGGACATGCGGGATATGCTGATGCAGGGGAAGATGTTGTATGTGCAGCTATTTCCGTGTTGACGATTAATACGATCAATGCAATCGAGACGCTGACCAGTCAGAAGTTTGACGTAGCGCAAGATGAGCAAGATGGAATGATATCTTTCCGTATGACAGGCGAGTTGATTGATGATGCAGAATTGTTATTGGATGCCATGATACTTGGTTTACAATCAATGGCAGACAACGAAGAATACAATCAATATATTGATTTATCATTTAAGGAGGTGTAGACCATGATGAATTTAAACCTTCAATTTTTCGCTCATAAAAAAGGAGTTGGTTCTACAAAGAACGGTAGAGACTCTGAATCAAAGAGATTAGGTGCGAAAAGAGCTGACGGACAATTTGTAAAAGCTGGAAATATCCTTTACAGACAGCGTGGAACAAAGATTCACCCAGGACTTAATGTAGGACGTGGTGGAGATGATACTTTGTTTGCATTAGTTGACGGTGTCGTAAGATTCGAAAGAAAAGGACGGGATAAGAAACAGGTTTCTATCTATCCAGTAGCAGAGTAAGATTTTACGGATCAAAACATGGGGCTTCAAATCTATTTGGTTTGAAGCCTTGTTTTTTGTCATGGATTTATATTATAATAGTAGAAACGTAGGAAAAGAAGGTGAATAACGATGTTTGCAGATAGAGCGAAAATCTATATCCGTTCCGGAAAAGGCGGTGATGGTCATGTGAGTTTCCGTCGGGAATTGTATGTGCCGAATGGCGGACCGGATGGCGGTGACGGCGGACGTGGTGGAGATGTAATCTTTGAGGTGGATGAAGGATTGAATACCTTAGTGGATTATCGTCACAAGAAGCGTTATGCAGCCAAAGACGGACAGGAAGGTGGCAAGAGACGTTGCCATGGAAAAGATGCAGAAGATATTATTTTAAAAGTACCGGAAGGAACCGTAATCAAGGAAGCCGAAAGTGGAAAGGTTATTGCGGATATGTCCGGAGAGAATCGTAGACAGATTCTGTTAAAAGGCGGAAGGGGCGGTCTTGGGAATCAACATTTTGCAACTTCAACCATGCAGATTCCAAAGTATGCCCAGCCGGGACAGCCAGCCCAAGAGTTGGAAGTGTTATTAGAACTGAAAGTTATTGCAGATGTAGGCTTAGTAGGATTTCCGAATGTAGGGAAATCCACGTTACTCTCACGCGTGACCAATGCCAATCCGAAGATTGCCAACTATCATTTTACAACTCTGAATCCGAACCTTGGTGTAGTGGATTTGGATGGTAGTGAAGGATTTGTCATTGCGGATATTCCGGGACTAATCGAAGGTGCATCGGAGGGTGTTGGATTGGGACACGAGTTCCTTCGACACATTGAACGTACGAAGATGATGATCCATGTGGTAGATGCGGCATCATCAGAAGGTCGTGATCCAATTGAGGATATCTATAAGATTAACGAAGAGCTTCGCGCTTATAATGAAGAGATTGCAACCAGACCACAGGTGATTGCAGCCAATAAGATTGATTTGATCTATGGGGAAGACGAAGATCCGGTGGAGAAGATCAAGGCAGAATTTGAACCACAGGGCATTCGGGTGTTTCCGATTTCCGGTGTATCCGGAGAAGGAATCAAGGAACTGTTCTATTATGTGAATGAGCAATTGAAACATTTAGACCAGAAGACCATTGTGTTCGAGCAGGAATATTTCCCGGAAGAGGAATTGATTCATATCGATTTGCCATATACCGTAGAAAAAGAAGACGACATGTATGTGGTAGAGGGACCGAAGATCGAGAAGATGCTTGGATATACCAATTTGGATTCTGAGAAGGGATTTGCATTCTTCCAGAAATTCTTGAAAGACGCAGGTATATTAGATGAGCTAGAAGCAGCCGGCATCCAAGAAGGTGATACGGTTCGGATGTATGGATTGCAGTTTGATTATTACAAATAAAGGAGAAAGATAATGACTTCAAAACAGAGAGCATATTTAAAAAGTCTCGCTATGGTAATGGATCCGATTTTTCAGATTGGCAAATCCAGTGTGACACCGGAACTGACCCAGGCGATTTCAGAAGCATTAGAAGCACGGGAATTGATTAAGATCAATGTGCTTCAGAATTGTTTAGATGATCCTAAGGAGATGGCGCAGATTCTTGCAGAACGTACCAAATCTCAGGTGGTTCAGGTGATTGGTAAGAAGATTGTCCTGTATAAAGAGGGCAAGGACGATAAGAAGAAGATTGTATTACCGTAAGGAAAGGCCAAAGGCAGATGAAGATTGGAATATTAGGTGGCACATTTTACCCGATTCATAATGGCCATATGATGCTGGCGGACTATGCTTTGAAACAATACCAGTTGGACAAGATCTGGTTTATGCCGAATCATATGCCACCCCACAAAGGAGATCAGCATATTGCAGACATGACAAAATATCGCGTAGAAATGGTAAGACGTGCCATTGCGCCCTATCCGCAATATGAGTTGCAATTATATGAGGTAGAGAAGCAGGATATCTCTTATTCCTACAAGACGTTGGAATATTTTCAGGAGACTTATCCGGAGGATACCTTTTACTTTATCATTGGTGCTGATTCTCTTTTTGCTTTTGATACCTGGGTAAAACCGGAACGGATTGCGAAAAGTTGTATTGTATTGGCGGCTTACAGAGATGGAAAAGTAACAAATGAGATGGAGACCAGAATCGCAGAATTAAATGCTCGCTATCAAGGGGATTTCCGTCTTTTGAAGACACCGAATGTGGATATTTCTTCTACTCAGATACGAGAAGGAGATGGTTCGCTAAAAGAGACCCTTCCACCTGCGGTGTGGAGCTATATACGGGAACAACATTTATTTGGACAGTAAAAGAATTGGGGATGGAGCATGAAGACATTACAGGAATACCAGAACATGTTACAGGAAAAGTTGGATGCGCCTCGTTACGAACATTCTCTAGGGGTGATGTATACGGCAGCGGCCCTTGCGATGCGTTATGACGCAGATGTGAATCGTTGCATGGTAGCGGGACTTCTGCATGATTGTGCCAAATGCCTCTCTTCTGCAGAGAAGATTGAAGCATGCGAGATGTATCATTTGCCGATTTCGGAAGTAGAGCGGTGCAATCCGGGACTTTTGCATGCCAAACTTGGTGCTTATTATATGGAAACTTATTATCAGATAGAAGATAAAACGCTGCTAGATGCAGTGACCTATCATTCCACTGGCAGGCCGGATATGACATTATATGATAAGATTATCTATATTGCGGATTATATTGAGCCTCACCGGAATAAGGCGCCGGATTTGGATAGGGTCCGTAAATTAGCATTCACGGATTTGGATACCTGTCTCTATGAGATCTTAAAAGGGACGTTGCGGTATCTGGCTGATCAGGAAGATGCAATCGATCCCATGACGCGTCAAACTTATGAATATTATAAAGAACAAAGAAAGCTTTAGGAGGTAGCCCCCATGGAACAATCAAAAGAAATGGCAAGACTTGCATATCATGCATTGGATGAGCGAAAAGGGGAAGATATTGTAATGATCGATATCTCCGGGGTGTCCGTCATGGCGGATTATTTTATTATTGCAAATGGTAGCAATGAGAACCAGGTTCGGGCATTGGTTGACAATGTTGAAGAAGAACTTGGGAAGGCAGGCTATCATGTAAAACAGCGGGAAGGCTATGGCCTTGGAAGCTGGGTTTTAATGGATTATGGTGAGATTATCGTGCATGTGTTTGACAAAGAAAATCGACTCTTCTATGATCTGGAGCGTATCTGGAGAGATGGTAAGAGAGTAGAGATAGAAGCACTACATGTATAAAAATAGCAAAGGAGGATGTAAGTGATGGGTTCAACTTATATCCTCCTTTTCGTTATGTATTATATGATGCTAATTTTACATCAAGCGAAATACTCCAACAACTTTACCTAGAATCTCTACTTCCGGTACAATAATCGGATCCATGGTGTCATTTTCCGGTTGCAGGCGATAGTAGCCTTTTTCTTTAAAGAAAGTCTTAACAGTTGCACTGTCTTCGACTAAAGCAACCACTACATCTCCGTTGGAAGCGGTAGGAGTCTGGGCAACAATAACGAAATCGCCATCGAAAATTCCGATATTAATCATACTTTCGCCACGCACTTTCAACATAAAGGTCTGAGCATTTGGAAGCATATCAACCGGGATAGGGAAGTAGTCGGTGATATTCTGTTCTGCAAAGATTGGTTCACCGGCAGCAACCTGTCCTAAGATCGGTACATTCGTCATCTCCCTGCGTGTTAAATTAAAGCTGTCATCGATAATCTCGATAGCACGCGGCTTTGTAGGATCTCGACGGATATAGCCGTGTTTTTCTAAAGTTTCCAAATGTGCATGAACAGAAGAAGTAGACTTCAAGTTCACGGCTTCGCAGATCTCACGAACAGCAGGCGGATAGCCAACTCGTAAAATCTCTGATTTGATATATTCTAAAATTTCTGCTTGTTTTTTGCTGATTTTTCCTTGAGACATATTCTTGTCCTCCTTATATCTTCATCCGAACATGATGTTTATCTATATGTATTCTAACACAGCTTGCATGAAAAAGCAAACAAATGTTTAGAAAATATGTTCGATTTTTTAAAGAAAATCTATTGACAAACATCTGTTCGTCATTTATACTAAGTACAGAAACAAGAACAACCGTTCGGAAAATATGTTCGGATTAAGAGGTAAAAGGGGAGTAAGAATAATGAAGAACCGTAAGAATGCAAGACAAAGACAGATGAGAAGAAGAAAAGGAATGTTCGTAATGGCACTCCTTTGTGTAATTATAAGTGGTGGAATCCTATTTGGTGGATTGCTGGTGGATGCACATAATGAGCAGCCGGTTCCGACGAGTTATCAATATTATAAAAGCATCACCATTGAGTCTGGCGACACGCTTTGGAGCATTGCACAAAAGTACAAAGGAACCATGGATACAGACTCCTATGTAAAAGAGATAAAACAGTTGAATGGTTTACAGAGTGATCGTTTACAGGAAAGTCAGAAGTTAATGATTATTTATTTTGATACGGAATATCTGAACTAATGGAATGTTATAGAATACTAGGAAAGATTATCTATCGTACAGTTATTTCTTACTGGTACTTGATAGAAAATATGGTTGTAAAGGAACAAGAAATTTAGATGATTAGAGGGCACCTGGTGACAGGTGTCAATTCTAACTGAGATACATCTATACGACAAATCTCGATTTTTCCAAAAGATATAGACAAATTTTCCATAATCTAGTATAATATACTTAAAGTAAGCGAATTTACGATAGAAAGGGCTATTTCTATGGCAAAAGACATACCTACATATCACGAACAAGTTTATATTGATAATACTTTACGGTTAAGGGAAGTTTTAAAGACTCTGCCGCCATTTGCAAAAGATTTCTTCCGGGCTGTGGAACCAACCACCTCAGCGAAAACAAGAATTTCTTATGCTTATGATATTCGAATCTTCTTTCAATTTTTGATTGCCTGTAATCCGATTTATTCCGATTATACCACAGATCGATTTACCTTACAGGATTTAGAACAGATTACGCCAACGGATATTGAGGAATATCTGGAATATCTGAAGGTATATCAAGGATCTGATGAGAAAACCATTACCAACGGTGAAAAAGGTCTTGCAAGAAAGTTTTCAGCACTTCGAACTTTTTATAAATATTTTTACCGCCGACAAGTCATTACCAAGAACCCGACTACCTTGGTGGACATGCCCAAACAACATGAAAAAGCCATCGTTCGGCTGGATTCAGATGAGGTTGCTATGTTGCTGGACTATGTGGAATCCTGTGGAAGCCATTTAACCGGCCAAAAACGGGTTTATCATGAGAAAACCAAGGAACGTGACCTTGCAATCTTAACGTTGCTCCTAGGTACCGGTATTCGTGTCTCAGAGTGTGTTGGTCTGGATCTGCAAGATGTAGACTTTAAAAATGATGGGGTGAAGGTGACTCGAAAAGGTGGCAATGAGATGGTTGTCTATTTCGGAGAGGAAGTGCGATTTGCATTGGAAAATTATATGTTGAATACAAGAGCAGCCACTACTCCCCTGCCGGGACATGAGAATGCATTATTTCTCTCCACCCAGCGCCGCAGAATTGGAGTTCAGGCGGTGGAGAATATGGTGAAGAAATACGCCCAACAGGTGACTCCGAACAAGAAAATAACGCCCCATAAGCTTCGAAGTACTTATGGAACGTCACTATACAAAGAAACCGGTGATATCTATCTTGTGGCAGATGTCCTAGGTCATAAGGATGTAAATACTACCAAGAAACATTATGCTGCCTTGGATGAGAATCGTCGGCGGATGGCTGCTTCAGCAGTCAAATTAAGGGAGCCTTAGAGTTCATTAGAGTCTAAGACAATGGTAAATGGTCCATCGTTCACCAACTGTACATTCATGTCGGCACCGAAGATTCCACGTTCTACGGTCTCTACACTCTCTTTACATTTTGCAATGATATATTCGTAGAGTTCTTCGGCCATATCCGGTGCACCGGATTCGATAAAACTTGGACGATTTCCTCGTTTACAGTTGGCATAAAGGGTAAATTGTGATATAAGTAATAATTGACCACCAACATCAGCCAGGGACAGATTCGTCTTGCCATTTTCATCTTCGAAGATGCGAAGACCAATGAGTTTTTTTATCATCTTATCTGCGATTTCCTTGGTATCTTGTTGGCCAACACCAATCAACACGGTAAAGCCTTTCCCGATTTGACCGATGACCTGGCTATCGACAGTAACAGAGCTTTCCGTCACTCTTTGTATGACAAATTTCATATTAAAGTACCTCTCTTCTTTTTTATGGAACTAAACATACCTACATTTTACCACACAGAAAGGATTTGACAACATGAAATTACAACAACTTCTCAGCTATACACGAAAAGCGGTCGATGAATATGCAATGATTGAAGATGGGGATAAGATTGCCGTTGGGATCTCCGGCGGGAAAGATAGTCTGACACTGCTCTATGCTCTGCATGGGCTGAAACGTTTCTATCCAAAGAAATTTGAAATCTGTGCAATCACGGTGGATCTTGGACACAAAGATTTTAATACGGAACCTTTAATTCAACTTTGTAAGGAATTGGATGTTCCGTATGAGATTGTAAAGACGGATATTGCAGAGATTATATTTGATGAACGTTTGGAGACCAATCCGTGCTCCTTATGTGCCAAGATGCGGAAAGGGGCCCTGAATGAGAAAGCCAAGGAAATGGGATGCAACAAGGTTGCCTATGCCCATCATAAGGATGATATTATTGAGACCATGCTTCTTTCCTTGATTTTTGAAGGACGTTTTCATTCTTTTTCACCAAAGACCTACCTGGATCGAATGGACCTGACGGTACTTCGTCCTATGATGTATGTGCCTGAGGTGGATGTGATTGGTTTTCAACATCGGTATGAGTTACCGGTAGTTAAAAGCAAATGTCCGGTAGATGGTCACACCAAGCGTCAATATGTAAAAGATTTATTAAAAGACTTAAATACAGAACATCCGGGAACCAAGAATCGCATGTTCACAGCCATTTTAAATGGAAATATAGCCGGCTGGCCGGAACGGATTCCACACAAACGATAGATATGAATTTATAATAGAACGTGAAATAATATTTCTTACAACTAAAAAGGAGAACAAATCCGGTTCATAGGATCTGATCTCCTTTTTTATCATTTATAATTTTCCTTTTTCTGTCATCTCGCTGCGAATTTTTACATATTCCATAATGGCATCTGCCGCTTTCTCTACTCCTAATTTACCACTGTTGATAGATAAGTCGTAGCTCTTTGCTTCGCCCCACTCTTTGTTGGTATAGTAGTTGTAATAGCTGGCACGTTTCTTGTCTGCCTTAATAATGGTATCTTTGGCTTTGGCGTCAGTCAAATCATAGAGTCTTGCAATTCTACGGATACGTACATCCAAATCAGCGTGAATAAATACATGTACCGCATTCTCATATTCTTCCAATGCATAGTCTGCACAACGACCAACTAAGATACACGGTCCTTCGTCTGCAATCTTCTTGATTGCATCAAACTGTGCTAAGAAGACTTTGTGATTGATTGGCATATCAGCATATCCATTGGAGGAATATCCCAATGAATAAGTATCCATTACCAGGGAATATAAGAAACTATTAGTTGGTTTCTCATCATGTGTCTCGAAAATCTCTTCGCAGATTCCACTTTCTTTGGCAGCACGTTTCAACATCTCTTTGTCATATAGCGGAATATCATATCGTTCAGCAAGAATCTTTCCAATCTCGCGTCCTGCACTGCCGTATTGTCTGCCGATGGTAATAATCATATTGTTTTTACTCATATTTGTCACGCTCCTTTGGCTGAATTATGAGAATATTATACCAGTTTATTTTAATTTTTTCAATAAATCCTGAAAATATTCTGGCAATGGTGCGTCTACTTCCAGATACTCTCCTGTCCTCGGATGTATAATTCCGAGAACTTTGGCATGCAGGGTCTGTCCCTGTAACGGGTAGGGTGATTTAGCAGGCCCATAGACCGTATCTCCTAAGAGCGGGTGATGAATGCTTGCCATGTGGACACGAATCTGGTGTGTGCGTCCCGTCTCTAATTCACACTCTACATAGGTGAATTTCTCAAATCGTTTGAGCACCCGATAGTGGGTCACCGCAGGTTTTCCATTCTTGCAAGCAATGCTCATCTTCTTCCGATCGATAGGATGTCTGCCTATTGGAGCATTCACTGTCCCTGCATCTTCTTTTATTACACCGTGAACAATGGCATGATAAATCCGTTTGAATGAATGATCTTTTAATTGTAGAGCTACATTCTGGTGTGCCTGATCATTCTTACAGACAATCAAAGATCCGGTGGTATCCATGTCGATCCGATGGACGATGCCGGGACGCATGACGCCATTGATTCCGGACAAGCAATCCTTGCAATGATACATAATAGCATTGACTAATGTACCGCTATAATGACCGGCGGCAGGATGGACCACCATGCCTTTTGGTTTGTTGACGATAAGTATATCGTCATCTTCATATAAAATATCCAATGGGATGTTTTCAGCCACAATGTCAGGCTCTGTGGCCTGTGGCACTTCTACTTCAATCAAGTCGCCCTCTGCCACTTTGTAATTGGCTTTGACAGATTTTCCATTAACCCATATATGTTCTTCTTTTAGCAATTGCTGAATCCGGGAGCGAGATATCTCTTCTACCAATTCCGCTATCAATTTGTCAATGCGGATACCTGCCTGGGTGTCCGAAATCCTAATCTCCTGCTTCATTCTTCTTCTTCCTTTTGATGCTTGCATATAATTGATCCATCTCTTCTTCTGTATAATAGAACAAGATAAGAAGAACCAATCCGATGGTGGATAGGGTTACATAAATATCTGCCACGTTAAAAATCGGAAAATCAATACATTTGGCATAAAAGAAATCGATAACATAGTTTAAGCGAACTCGATCAATCATATTGCCAATGGCTCCGGCTGTAATGCCAAGAATACAGATACGCAGCAAATAGAATCGCTTCGTATAAGGCATTCGCAGATATAGGATCAAGGCAAGAATCAGGACCAGAATTCCGCTTATTACAAAGAACCATTGCTGATTCTGTAAAATACCAAATGCAGCTCCGCGATTTTCCAAATATTGTAATTCAAAGATTTGAGAAAGTAAGCTGACAGATGGTTTGTCCTTTAAATAAGTAACGGCAAGATATTTACTCCACTGATCGAAACCAATGGCAATGAGAATTGCTACCAAAGCAATCAAGTTCTGCATCCGTTTTGTTCTCTTCATAGTTAATCACCTTAAATATATAAATGAATAGTTACCATGTTCCGCCCTTTTTTGGTCTGGGACAGGGTCTCAATATAGCGGAAACGTCCAAGTCCTCGCGCGGATATAATATCCTGTTCCTTGATCTGATAACCGTTGGAGGTAATCAGTTTGCCATTGACAAAGACTTTCCCTGCTTCAATATAATTGACCAATTTGCTGCGGGACATAGGAAATGCCAGGGCAAGGAGACCGTCTAGTCGCAGGGAGGAGACGGAACCTTTGATTTCTTTAAAAGACGGTTCGTAGCAAAAGCCGGTTGGAGCAATCTCTTCCATGACAACGGTAGTATGGCGCACCCGGGTAAGTTCCTCTAGGATATACTCTTTTAAAGAAGGCTGGCAGAAAACAATAGCAGAATCTTTATCTACCAGAATATCTCCTAATTTGGAACGGTCAATTCCCAAGTTCAAGATTGCACCTAAATAATCTCGATGGGTCAGAGATTCTGCAAATTTCTTCTGGCTTGGCTGAATCTTCAGATAGGAAATCGGATATTCATATTCATAACAAAGAGCATCAGGTAGAAATGCAACCATCTGACGCTCTGCAAGCTCATAACCTCCAAAAGTTTGATAAGAAGTATACCATTCACTTTTGGGAATGCTATGTAATACGTTCAATTCGTTCATGTTCAAAAAGTCGGAAAAAGTAACAATCTCACGCTGATATGCGAAACGAGATAGTTCCAATAACCTCTTTTGCAACATCAATTCCTCTTTTTCCATGTTCGATCTCCATTAAAATCTAGACTTCATAGATGGAACATCAAAAGACGAATTCAATAAATCCTGCATATCTCCGGAAATATCTACATTGGTAGGTGTAACCAGGAAGATATAGTTCGAAATCTTCTGGAGATTTCCTTCGATGGAGAAGGTTGCACCGGAGGTGAAATCAATGATTCTCTGGGCAATCTCAAGATCCAGTCCTTCAAAGTTCAAGATAACCGTACGGCCGCTGAGAAGTGTCTCTGCAATCTCTCTGGCATCGTCTACGGTAGTCGGCTTAATTACGCATACTTCCATAGCCGGAGAACGTCTCGGCGCTGCTCCACGAATCGGTGTCACTTTATTAGATGATGGACGGGAAGTCCGTGTATGTCGCTCCGGAATCTCGTCATCGTCAAAATCAAAATCCTTATCTTTCTTAAAAAATGATTTCTTCTTTCCTGTATCTTCATCTTCATCATAGCCAGAATCAAAGAATCCATCATCCTCATCATCGTAATCGTCTAATCTCATGATATTCATGAATTTGTCTAAGATACTCATTATCTGATACTCCCTTTCTATCTTTGATATTGTCTTTCGCCAAAGATGGCGGTTCCGACACGAATCATAGTAGCCCCTTCTTCAATGGCTACTTCAAAATCGTTCGTCATTCCCATAGATAAAATTTCTACTTCTATATTATCAATGTTTTTCTTCGCAATGTCAACAGATAATTGCTTCAATGACGCAAAAACACTTCGATTTTCTTCCGGATTTTCTACAAAAGGAGCGATAGTCATCAGACCGCGGATACGGATATTGGTAAATGTTTTTAAGGTCTCTAAAGCCGGAAGTACTTCATCATAAGAAAAGCCAAATTTAGACTCCTCTTCTGCTACATTCACTTCTAATAAAACATCTGCCACAATGCCTTTTTTCAGCGCTTCTTTATGAATGGCTTCGGCTAGGCGGATGGAATCGACAGAATGGATCAAAGTTGTCTTATCTACAATATATTTTATTTTATTACGTTGCAAATGGCCAATCATATGCCAACGGATATCCTTTGGAAGTACTTCCTCTTTCTGGGTTAATTCCTGGACTTTGTTCTCGCCAAAATCTCGGATGTTTTCCTGGTAAACTTCTTCTAGCATCGGGATTGGTTTGGTCTTGCTGACGGCAATGAGTGTAATCTCTTCTCGTTTTCGCCCTGCACGGAGGCAGGCTTCTTGAATGCGTGTTTCTACATCTTGTAAATTTTCCCGCAACATACTTTTTTATCTCCTCTTTTTAGAATATGATATCATTTTCTTTGATAGTCGTGGCATCGAGCGCAATATGATCGTAGTTGGATAATCCATAATCGCTTCCGTCTTCTACAATATAATAAGCATCGCTTTCGCAAAGAATATGAATCTGTTTGAATACGGCATAGCCTTTGTTGATGTGATAGACCCCCTTCAGTTTCGCTTTTTCCTGTAGGCAATAAGTACTATTAGAGTTTTCTTTCAGCAAAATATCGCCTTCGCAAAAGACATTAGGATCTAAATAGACCATTCCGGCTTCTGTATCTTCATAATAAATATTTGCCACAACAAATTCTGTAATGGTCTTTCCATTCTTGTCGGTAGTCTGTCGCAAAACACCATCACTACTACTATTTCCGCCGTGGGATACGTAATCGGTCGGGACAAGGAAGAAAGCCTTCTCTGTTACTGCTGTCTTTGGGATCTTAAGTCCTGTCTCATCTTCTAAGATCAAATCTATGTCCAGATAACGATCATTGGCATAGCGAATCATGGCATTAGAAAGGGATAAGAGCGCATATTTTTTGCCTTCTAATTCTTTTACCTGGATACCGGCAGTCATAGTCTGTTCATCTTTACAGAAATTGACTCGGATCTGTTTTTTTTCTTTGACGGTCTCGTAAGTATCTTCTGAAATTTCAAAGAAAAGGGACCATTTTTCGCTCGTTACTAATTTGTATAAGATATCTCCTTCCGCAATCTGGCGATTATCATGAAATTCTGTTTTTTGATAGGAATCCTTCTTCAGCATTTCCGGAGTGATTGTATCGGCAGTCACCTCTTCATAACCGTCCACGGAATAGACCACGATACCATCTGCCTTAGCGGATTTTAAAGAGACGTTGGATAAACTTCCGTCTTTAAGCTTCTTCTTAATGACGTCAATCTTACTTTGGTTAGAGGACTCTTGCAGCAAGCCTTCAATCTTCTCTTTGCTTTGCGTCAAGGCTTCAAAATCCGAATTCTGAAAACGATTGTTGAAATCTTGAATTTCCATATAGATAGCATATTGTTCATCGGAAGTTAAGGCAGTTTTCTGCTTCTTATTATCTGTACCCAACTCAAGTTTCTCGTCAGATAACGTATATAACTTTGTACCTTTTGCGACTTTGCTATGATTTTGCAAATAATAATTAACATAACCGGCTTTATCGGAAGTCACGACTTTCTCTTCCCGAATGGCGAAAGCGGTATAGGACATATCTTTGATGATGGAGCCTTTCCGAACTTCGTAACTGGTTACATTCTTCTTGCCCAGATAGGTTACAATGGTAGCAAGCAAATAGATGAAGATGAAGCTAAAGAGCACAATTCCAATATTTAAATGTCGTTTCTTATGAAATGATTTGATATTTTCTTTTTCCATATGCTTACTCCTCTCTCTTTAATAATCGAAGGCCTCGCCCTCCTAAATAGTCATAATGAAGCCCTTGTCGGGATTTGTGTTGCTCCATAAGGGTCATCCATTCATCCTGTAATTTCCACCAGCTGGTACTCCAGTTGGAGAAGACGGAATCTTCTTCCGGTACTCTGCTAAAGAGACGTTCTACGACAATATCAGGGGATAAATGTTCCAGGAAATGACGTAGTCGATCCAGATATTCTTCCTTGGAGCAAATTGTAAATTCTTGATTCCGATACTGCTCTTCCATCTTGGTGCCTTTTGCAATATAGAGGGAATGGATTTTTACAAGATCTGTTCCCAAGGCTGAGAGAATCTTAGCTGTCTCGATATTATCTTCTACGGTATCCCATGGCAAATTCAAAATCACATGGGTGCATACAGTAAAATTATAAGGTTGTAACATCAGCATGGCATCAATATATTCTGCCAGACTATGCCCTCTTTGAATTTTCTGTAAGGTATGAACATTTGTTGTCTGTAGTCCTAATTCTACGGTAATATGTACCCCGTAAGCAGTCGAAACTTCCTGCATGACCTGAAGGTATTCCGGCGAGATACAATCCGGTCTGGTGGAAATAGATAGTTCCACCACATCCGGGAATAGGGCTGCTTCTTCTAGGTATTGCCGAAAGGATGCAAGAGGCAAAAAGGTATTGGTATAATTTTGAAAATAAGCAATATACTTCTTTGCCTTATATCTTTTGGCAATATGGTCTCGGGTTACGGCAAGCTGAGTGGTTACAGATTCTGTAGGTCGAAGCGCTTCAAACCCAGTTCCGACTTCCGCACAGAAAGTACAACCTTTACCATAAATCCGATTGGGACAAGTAACCGGTAACTGTACCGGTAATTTATAGACTTTTTCTCCGTATTTTTCTTTCAAATAATCTGCATATTTGTTGTACATTCTTTTCAATCCTTTTTTCGTGTATATTTTCCATTTTTTCGGATACACTATGACCATACACATTATACAAGGAGGAATAAATACATGAAATGGTTTGATAACATTAGTCTGACACTGGTCATCATCGGTGCAATCAACTGGTTGTTAGTCGGCGTGTTTCGATTTGACCTTGTGGCATTCTTATTCGGAAATTTATCCTGGCTTTCTAGAATTGTTTATACCATCGTTGGCTTATGCGGTCTGTACATCATTAGTCTCTATGGGCGAATCGGTAGCTTCGGACAAGACTAAATGTGTAGCATCAGAGTATATAAAAGAGTCTGTGGTTGCAGACTCTTTTATCTTTTTCCGAAGAGGCGGTTCTTCTACTGTAATGTAGGAATCACCGCTAACATATCCTTCATGGAACGATATAGATAAGGTTTGTTCGGGGCACCCATGAGTAAAGCAAAATAATGGTTCTTCTCATCATCTTCTACATATAATGTAAGACAGGCACCAGCCTCGTCTGTGGTCCCGGTCTTGCCACCAATGATATGAACACCGTCCGGTGTCTCATAGGTACCATTTATAAATTGGTTGGATTGTTGCCAAGTAATCTCCCGTGCTATTCCATTTTGAGATGTAATGGTAGCTTCGTAGGAAGCGGTGGAAACAATCTCACAGAAATTTTCATATTTCACACCTTCCCGAAGAAGGAGGTACAAATCATAAGCGGTTGTATAATGCTTCTCATCCTGATAGCCGTGAGGGCTTGTAAAATGAGAACGGATAGCACCTAAAGAGGTCGCCTCTTTGTTCATCAAGGCTACAAATTTCTCCACAGAACCGGATACCGCTTCTGCTACTGCCACCGCAGCATCGTTGCCGGACGGTAGCATCAGGCCATAAAGCAGGTCTCCAAGTTTCAAGCGGTCACCAAGCATCAAACCAGCAACGGAGGAATCGCTTGGTACAGAAATCGCCTGCTTACTTACTGTTACTTCCTGTTCCAAATCTCCATATTTCAATGCCAGATACAAGGTCAGAATCTTCGTGGTACTGGCAGGGAAAATCCGATCATGAATATGGGAGGCACAGAGAATCTTCTTGCTCGATTCATCGAATAGGATGCCTGCATGAAACTCCTTCATGTCAAGATTCCCATCTGTCTGCGGCAGAGAAATCTCTTCTTTGGTAAAACATACTTCTTCCGTCTTAAAGTTGGTATCTACCATCGTCTTCGGAAGATTCGTCTGTTCATAGGTTGTCAATTGGTCTGTAATCTTGCCACAACCACTTAAGGCAAATATTGCCGCCAGGCACAGGGCAAGAATCCGTTTATTTATACATTTCACGCCAATCCAAATCTCCTCTGTCAATTGCAAGAATAATCAACTCGGCTGTGGCCAAATTGGTTGCCATTGGGATATTGTGTGTATCGCAAAGTCTTACGACATCATTTACATTCGGTTCATGCGGCTTCGGTGCCATTGGATCCCGAAGGAAAATCAAGGCATCCATGTCATTTTGAGAGATCTGGCTCCCCAATTGTTGCATTCCGCCTAATGGTCCTGCTAGAAATTTATGAATGGAAAGGTTGGTCACTTCTTCTATCAATCTTCCGGTTGTTCCTGTTGCATAAAGATTGTGTTTGCTAAGAATTCCTTTGTATGCAATACAAAAATTCTGCATCAGTGTTTTCTTGGAATCGTGTGCGATTAATCCTATGTTCATTGCTTTTGTCACTCCTTATTGATATTTTTTAGGTTGTAACCCAACATTTAATACAAAGCCTATTCCGATAAAGAAACAAACCAAAGAGGTTAGTCCGGAACTTACAAATGGTAAAGATAAGCCGGTATTTGGTAATACGCCTGTTGCCACACCGATATTAATGAAACTCTGCACGCCTATCAGTGAGGCTACGCCCCCGCAGATGATTTTACCTGCCAGGTTCTGAGCCTGTATACCTATCAAAATACATTGTATAATTATTAATAATAACAAAATTATGACGAGACAACAACCCACAAATCCCAATTCTTCGCCAATAATTGCAAAAATAAAATCGGTTTCTGCTTCCAGAAGGAAATTACCGTTCTTTACGGAAGTCGTGGTATTGTTATTCAGACCTTTTCCGTTTAATTTTCCCGAACCAATTGCCATAATGGCATTCTTCTGTTGATATCCGGTACTGTCTGCATATTTTTCC
This sequence comes from uncultured Faecalimonas sp., assembly GCA_964450635.1. Lineage (GTDB taxonomy): Bacteria > Bacillota > Clostridia > Lachnospirales > Lachnospiraceae > Faecalimonas. The sequence goes on from CAYVDA010000007.1 coordinate 16,758, forward strand.
GGATATAACCAGGCAAGGATACGTTCCTGCTGGTATGGCTCTAGAATCTTCTGGTTCGGTGTCAGTGCAATACCGACCAAAATCAAGATACAAGGCACGACAACGGCCAAGGCTGCCAAAATATATTTGTAACTCAATCCACCTAAGTATAGGATAATACAAAAGACTGCGGTGATGCAGATGGTGGTGGACAGATTCGGCTGTGTATAAATAAAAAATAAGGATGGCAAAATCAATAAGACAGCTTTTGCGATAGTCTTTAAAGACAAGCTCTCTTCCTCATGGTTCATTAAGAATTTAGCAAAGAATAAAATGGTAATAATCTTCGTTAAATCCGATGGTTGCAAGGTAGTAAATTTTAAATCAATCCACCGTTGCGCTCCATTGTAGGAAGCTCCAAATAATTTTACATAAAGTAACAAGATTAAATTCAAACCATACCATACCCAGTATAGATTCAGAACCCATTCATAATCAACGAGACTGACTACGACCATGGCGATGACACCTAATATGACACCCAGAATCTGTTTGGACTGAGCAGAAGGCAAAGCACTTCCTACTGCCAGAATACCGATGATGGACAAGGCCAAAACCGTTATTGCCAATATGAACTTGTAATCCCTCAATCGATATCTGCTAAAATACTTCACGTTCTATCTGTCTCCTGTAATCTGTATGGTAATGGTGTTGCGTGTTATCTGTACCCGGAACTGGTCTTTTGACACATCCAGGTATTTGGAAATTGTCCGAAATAATTCTGTCTGCATATTTTTCGGAGTATCGGGAGTGCAATTTACGCGGTCTGAAACAAGCAGATTTTTCAGGCGACTTTTGGCAATCGTCACAGAATTATGCTTTTTCATTCTGCTACACCTCCCTTATTTTAATATTTTTTACGAAATCTTGCAAACAATCCGGAAGATTTATTGAGATTCATAAATGGAACCTCCTCTCCTACCAAACGGCGGCATATATTCTGATATGCTATGCCGGCAGGGGAATTGATTCCGATGACCGTTTCGCCTTGGTTGGTGCCGATGACCACTTTCTCGTCATCTGCAACCACACCTAGTAAATCAATGGCAAGAATTTCTGTCACATCTTCTACGGACATCATATCTCCACGTCTTACCATATCCATGCGAATCCGGTTAATAAGTAACTCTTTTTTCTGAATCTTGTGTTTGTCTAACAAACCGATAATCCGGTCTGCATCCCGGATGGCAGAAACCTCCGGTGTCGTGACAACAATGGCACGATCTGCACCGGAAATGGCATTTAAGAATCCTTGCTCAATTCCAGCCGGGCAATCCAGTAAAATATAGTCAAATTCTTCTTTTAATTCTTCTGTCAGCTTCTTCATCTGCTCCGGTGAAATGGCAGATTTGTCTTTGGTCTGTGCCGAAGGCAATAAGTACAGGGATTCATGACGTTTATCCCGGATCAATGCCTGTTTCATACGGCAGGTTCCTTCGATTACGTCCACCAGATTATAGACAATCCGGTTCTCGAGTCCCATTACCACGTCCAAGTTGCGAAGGCCCAAATCCGTGTCGATAACGACAACTTTTTTTCCAAGGCTTGCAAGTCCCACACCCAGATTGGCGGTTGTGGTTGTCTTGCCGACGCCTCCTTTTCCTGATGTAATGACAATTACTTCACTCATGTTTCATCCTCCTAATCATGCGACGATATTCCTTTTACTGTCTTTTGTATGCAGGAGAAAATTTCTCTTTCTCTTTGTGTATCTTTAATCGGCATGGCTTTCGGTGCCAAGAGATGCTGCTTTTCCTGTCAGAAGTTCACGATCTGTTGCCAGATTAAAATATTTACGTACCATATCGCGACCTAATTCCGCAGCATAGCCGGAACTGTATCCATTGGTAATACGTACACTAAGTGCAATCTCCGGTTGGTCACTTGGAGCAAATCCTACAAATAAGACATGATCGGCATGGGTGGCGCTTTGCTGCGCCGTTCCGGTCTTACCGGACATAGTCATTCCCTTTTTGCGAACACTCTCAAATCGGGCATCCCGCTCTACCATCTTCTTCATTCCCTGATGAATCAGTGCAAAGGTAGAGGAACTGATCTCCGTATCTTTGATCTCCTTGTAAATCGTTGGCTCATAATCTTTGATGACATTCTCGTCTACATCTGTTACCTTGCTTAATAAGGTTAGATTGTAGACAGTACCTTTGTTGGCAATGCCGGTTACATAACGGGCAAGCTGACTGGTGGTATAGTTATGGTTACCCTGACCAATGGCAGATCGAACCGCATCCTCATTACTAATCTGTGGATCGGCCTCTTCAATCTCCAATCCGGAAGTCTCCCCAAGTCCATACATTTTCGCATATTTGGTAAGCTTATTAATGCCCTGCTCGGAAGAGTACAATCCGCTCTTGGTTAAACCAAGCTTATATCCCACATCATAGTAAAAATTATTGCAGGAATGAGCAATGGCATTGACGACATTTAGATTTCCATGTCCACCCGGATAGATCCAACATTTCGGACTTGGTGTAACATTCTTGTACGGTCCGGCGCAACGAAGGGCGGTGCTGCCGGAAATAATATGTTCCATCAGACCTGCAGAGGAAGATACCATCTTAAAGGTAGAACCCGGTGCAGTCTTTTCCTGGGTCGCTTTGTTATAAAATGGGCTGGCCATATCAATCTGTAACCGATAATAATAGTCATTGTCCATAGTATTGGCAAGGCGATTGTTATCATAACCCGGGTAAGAAACGCAGGCCAAAGTGTTGCCGGTCTTGGTCTCAGTCATGACCAAAGATCCGGTAGATGGTTCTACTCCCAGTTGTCCCGGTGTAATCTCTAATTTCTTTAATTTCTCCCGGATAAAATGATAAGAACTATAGCCGGAAAGAAGGCGATTATACCAGAGCTCATCATATTTGAGAATCTCCTGATCATAGAGGATGATACAGATCTGATTGCCTGTAATACTACCATCTTTGATCATATACCGATAAACAAGTTTTTCAAAATATCGGTCTGTTAGGAGGTATTCTTTCAAATAATTCAAAATTCCATTGTAGACTTCTTTGGCATTGGAATATTTCTCGTCTGTTTCCAAATATTCTTTTAATGCAGAACTATCCACCCAGTTCTTGGAAATGGCATAGTTCAAATATTCATATAGATTAATCTTCTCATCTTTCCATGCCAGATAGGTGGCATCTCCGGTATCAATCTTATCCCGTAGCAAGATGCCAGTCTGACTGGTCAAAAGGTCCGATGCAATATAGTTCAAATAAGCTTGCATCTCCTTGGAACAATCTTTGTAAATCTTGCCATTCTTGGATCTCATATTGGCAAGGACATTATCGATGGCCTGTTTCTGTCTGGAAGAAAAAGTCTGATAGACACGCTTTTCCGTAGAACTTGCCTTAGATTCTGCCAAATGATCCAAATCAATCACTTCATTCCCGAAGAAGGAATAATAGATATCTCCTACCGGAATGATGATATTGGCATTGGCTGTATTGGGATTTCTCGTATAATCTAACTGGTTGGACATTTTCCGAAGAATGATACCTGCAAGTTTCTCTTCAATTAATTTGTAAGCCGTAATCTGGTAGTCTTTATCAATGGTTAGATAGACATTGTTACCGGCTTTTGGCTCAGTAATCTTCTCCGTCTCAATAATCTTACCAACACTATCGACATAGACCTCCTGCATCCCTTTTTCACCCCGCAGGTAGCTGTCCATAGTCTGTTCAATACCGGCTTTTCCGATAATATCCGTGGTAGAATATTGTTTCTGCGTCTTTTTGTCTAAGGCATCATACTCATCCTGGGAAATCTTGCCGGTATAGCCGATGATGGAAGCAAAATATTTGCTGTCCGGATAGACACGAAGGGCTTCTTCTCCAATACTGATTCCCTGCAAGGAAGAGAGATTCTCCATAATCATGGCAACGGATTCATCGCTGATATCCGAAGCAATGGTTGTTGGAATATATTTTTGAAAACTATTCAAATGCATGCCATAGCGAACAGTTACCAACTCTAACACCTGCTGTTTGGTATAGGTATTCTGATCAATGCCAAAGCCATAGTCCTTCTCACGTTTGCCGGTACATAGGTAATCCATAATATCCTTGGCTGAGGATTCCTGCTGTTCTTTGGATAATTGATCAATGGTCTTATGGCCATAGATGTCCGCCAGGAAACGAAGGCGTCTGGTTCCTTCTGCATAGACAAATGCATAATTTCCTTTGTCATTCAGCTGGATTCCAAAATCAGAGGTAATCGAATCCTCATTCTGCTCTAACATGGAAATCACTGTAGAAATGGTGGTATTTAAGATCTCATTCTTCTGCTCTACATCCTCGTAAGAACCATTGTCTTCAATCTGCACCTTATAGGAGAGACGGTTCGTTGCTAAGACTTTTCCATTGCGGTCATAGATATTTCCGCGGGTTCCCTGAATCTCCTTGGTCTTTTTGATGGTCAGTCGATAGTTATCAAGATAATCCTGGCCATTTACAATCTGCAAAGTAAACAGACGCTGAATCAATATGGATGACAGGATACAAAATACCACAATCAGGATAAACAGCCGGGAAGATACAATTGTTTTTATAAAATTCTTCATATTATCAAACAAATTTACTTGCACTCCTTTTTTCTTCTGCTTCCAATTTCTGGTTAATCTTTAAAATGAGCTGATACAATACAATAGTAATCACAATGGTATAGATCAGTTCCGGAATAATAATGTGTCTTAAATAGTACAGATAATGGAATCTGCTTCGCATGACAAAGAGAAACAGACAGACCGCATTTCCATACAAGAAATCACTTGTTGCAATGAGGATAATCGGCAGCTTAATATCTTCATCATAAAACAGGCGTTTGAAAAAGCCATTACAATATCCGATAAGCATATAGAGTAAGGCATAAAAGCCAAGCAGATCACCAAAAAAGACATCCCATAATAGACCGCTGAAGAAACCTACAAGCATGCCCTCTTTTTTGCCTCTCATAAATCCGAAGGCTGCCGTTACCACGATCAACAGATTGGGCGTGGTAGAAATCAGTCGGATTCTGCCAAACACATTGGTCTCAAGCAGAAAACACAGGATGATGATCAAGGCTGTTATAAAAATTCGTTTGATCAGATTCAGTTTAGGCAAAGCCGCCCCTTCCTTTCTATTTGTTCAATAAATCTTGTTTCGTTGTTGTAATGACTAATACTTCCTGTAATTGCTGGAAGTCCACAGCCGGTGTAATATAGCCGGAGCGTGTTAAATTGCTGGCATCTACCGAAATCTCGCTGATATATCCAATCAAGATTCCTTCCAGATACTTACTACTGATATGGGAAGTAACAACCTGTTCTCCCACTTGTATGTCATGGTCATTATTTGCCAATTTGGTAAATCTCAGTTTTCCATCTTCAATGAGAGTTAAATCTCCATTGACGATACATTTATCCGAGGTGGATAACATCAAGGCACTGATATTGCTGGCATCATCAATGATAGAACGGACTCTGGCCCAATTCGGTCCAACTTCCGTAACGATGCCAACCAGGCCTTTTCCGGCCATCACATTCATATCCACGCGAATGCCGTCCTTCTCCCCTTTGTCAATGACAAAAGAGCTAAACCAGTTACCGGAGTCATTGGCAGTCACATGGGCACCAATCTTCTTATAATTGGAATAACTTTGATCAAGCTGATAGAGCTCCTGCAGACGTTCCAACTCGTATTTCTCTTGTTGAAGTCGATTGTTGGTAATGGACAATTCATCTACCTGTTTTTGAAGCTTTGTATTCTCTTTTCGCAATTCATCCATGGTCTCCATATGCTGGCCCAGATCACCAAACCACTCGCCTACACTGTTGATCCCTTTTTGCATGGGAATAATCGTATAATTGGCAATGGCACGTAACGGTCCATTAACCTTGTTGGTGATTACAGAAAGACCCATTAAAATCAGGCATACCAGGGATAAAATCAATAACCAATATTTACTTGACAAAGATGATTGATTTCTCTTTTTCATAATTATCGAATCCACCTATAACTTTCATCTAACATTGAAAACGTTAACTGTTGCAATTCTTTCGACTGAATAATCTTTTTCAAACCATTGACCGCACATAATTCCGGTGACGGCACCAGATTGACTTTCAGATTCAATGCCCGCTCCATATATTGCGCAAGCCCTTTTTGATTAGCAAGGCCGCCAGTAAGGTAAATCCCTTGCTTCATAATGGCCTGTCGGATGGTCGGCGGTGTCCGCTCCATCAAGGCTTGAATCTCTCGGATACAAGATTCTAATTCTTCTTTGATGGCTGCCCGAACCAGACAGATGGAAATCTCCTTCTGCTGCGGAATACCGGATAACAGATTCCGGCCGGCAACCTTCTTCGTCGTGGAGGTATCATCCCCAAAGACATCAAAACCGGAGCGAAGCTCCTCTGCTGTAATTCGTCCAATTAAGAAATCATGGGTATGACGGACCAGATTGGCAATCGACTGATCCATGGCAAATCCGCCGGTCTTTAAGCGCTTATTAAAGACCATACCGCCGGCGGAAATCACAGACAGTTCTGTAATCTCTGCCCCCATGTTGGCTACAAAAATGCCAGGTTCTCGTACCACATCCAGGCCACTCCCAATGGCATCGGCGATACAGCGCTCCACCACATGGACCTCTTTGGCCCTGGCTGTAGAATGGACTACCAAATCATAGAAAGCCCGCTTCTCAACTTCCGTCACATCCGAAGGAACGGCGATGACATATTTGGAGCCACGAGCAAAATGTCTCTCTTTTTTAAGTAAATTCTGCAGTAAATACTGCATATCATAAAAATGGGAAATAACGCCTTCCTTCATAGGAAATACAATTTCAATATGATCCGGCGTCTTCTCATACATCTCATAGGCCTCATCTCCTACGGAGAAAATTCGTTTCTCATCGGCGATCGCGATGACATTGCGCTCTTCCCATATGCTATTCTTCTTCTTGTCATAAACTTTGATCCGGCAGGTTCCCAAATCCAGACCGTATACGTTACCAAACATCTAATATCCTTTCAACGCTATATGAAATGCTCTTCTGCAAAACTCATATAACAATTATTGCCAATAATAATATGATCTAACAACTGAATTCCTACCAAAGCACCGGCTTCCCGCACCCGATTCGTCAAGGAAATATCTGCCTCACTAGGGGTAGGATCTCCACTTGGATGATTATGCAATAAGACCATCGTCACAGCATTTCGCTTCAATGCTTCAATCAGAAGTTCCCGTGGGGAAATCAAGGCAGCATTGACCGTTCCTGTGGAAATGGTCGATTGGTGAATCATCTTTCCTTTGGTATCTAACAATAGTAATTTCGTCTGTTCCCGTGTGGCATGTCGCATCTCTTCCATAAAATATTCCGCAATGCTAGAGGGAGAAGAAAAGGACAAACTATGTCCTGCTTCTGCTTTTGCCATACGTTTCGTAAGTTCGGAAAGGCATAGAATCTGGATTGCTTTCACCTGTCCGATGCCTTTTATCCCTTGTAATTCTTCTTTGGCCAAATGGTGAATCTGCAAGAGATTCTGTTTTCCATCCGGGCCAGTCATAATCTCCCTTGCAAGCTCCAAGGAATTACATCCTTTGGTGCCGGAACGAAGAAGCACCGCCAATAACTCGGTATCTGTCAAGGCTTGTACTCCATAGGCTTGTACTTTCTCATAAGGCTGCTCGTCCTGTGGGAGATCTTTCATTGTATATTTCATGTTTGTCTAGTAAGCTCTCGCATCCAAAGAAAATGCATTCTTTGGAACTTCTATCGCTTAAAGAATGCGATAGAGAATGCCGCCTAAAAGCATGCCAATAATACTTGCAATGGTAATCTTAATATTCAGGCCAAAAGTAATCACTAAGATTCCCAGATTCAAAATCAAAGGGGAATCCAAGCCAAATGCCTGTCCATAGCTAAGCCAGCTAAGAGCTGCGCTATCTTTTGTCAGATTGGCAACAAAGCCGCCAATCACAACTCCTGCAAGCATAAGAAGCACCAAGACCCAACCATTCTTACTTCGTGCTGCTTTCATATGTATGCCACCTTTCTATACTCTGCAAACTCTAATCATTTTATCATAATTTAAAAAATGTGTATAGAGTTATCCTGTTATTTTTTTGTAAACAAATTTTGACAATTTCTTACAATCTGCTCAGCAATTCGAATGCCGTCTGCCGCTGCGGAAGTAATGCCACCTGCATAACCGGCACCTTCTCCGCAAGGATAGATTCCGGTCTCCGCAACCTGTAATTGGTCATTTCTTGTGATTTTTACCGGAGAAGAGGTTCGGCTCTCCACACCGGATAGTAAAGTGTCGGCACCTGAAAATCCGGGGATTTGTCTCTCAAATATGCGGATTCCTTCGGCAATAGAATCTCCGATATAATCCGGCAGAATCTGTCTGACATTTGCCATCGCATACTGGCCCTTCATCTGTGGAAGTACTTTTCCAAAGGCAGTGGTTTGCCGGTTCTGACAATAATCTTCATATCGTTGTACCGGTATCTTGCCCTTGCCTTCCTGATATGCTCTCTCTTCCAAATCACGCTGAAAAGCGATGCCGGATAGTGGATGCCCGTCTCCATAATCTTCCGGAGAAATGGTAACGATGATGGCACTGTTGGCATTTTTGCCAGCCCGCCCATGATAACTCATCCCATTGACTGCCAACCGGTTTTCTTCTGAAGAAGCATTGACCACATAGCCACCCGGGCACATACAGAAGGAGTAGACTCCTCGTCCATTTGGCAAGGTCGTTGCTAATTTGTATGGCGCTGCCGGTAAATGGTACGGACAATCGGCACCATATTGGGCTTCTTGAATCTCCTGCTGCAGGTGTTCCACGCGAAGACCTACGGCAAATGGTTTTGCAGAAAGAGGCAGTCCCTTCTCATAGAGCATCTGGAATGTATCCCTTGCGCTATGTCCAATGGCAAGGACAATGGTTGATGCAGAAAGGGTAAATACCTGCTCTGCATCTTGTACCGTAATGGCTGTCAGATGCCCATCTTCCAGGGTGAAATCATGAAAACAGGTGTGAAAATAAAAGGTTCCACCATGTCTTTCAATGGTTTGTCGCATTTGTCTTACAACCTCTATCAGGATATCTGTTCCGATATGAGGTTTGTTCACATACAAGATCTCTTCCGGTGCACCATGTTCTACGAAAATCTCTAAGACTTTTCGATTTCGTCCGTCTTTGTCCTTGATCAAGGTGTTGAGTTTACCATCAGAAAAGGTTCCGGCTCCGCCTTCTCCAAACTGGACGTTGGAGTTCGGATTTAGAACCCCGGTCTGCCAGAATGTTTCCACATCTTTTTGACGCTCTTCTACTTTGGCACCCCGCTCAATAATAATCGGTCTGTGACCATGAATCGCCAGCATATAGGCACAGAACAATCCTGCCGGTCCACTTCCGATAACCACCGGCCGTTCCGGTAAGGTTACTGCCGGAACACACGGAAATACATATTGCTTATTAGGAGCCTTACTCACCTCATTGCCTTTTTGCCGACGAAGGAGTTGCTCCTCTTTTTTTACGGCCACATCCACCGTATAGATATACCAGATATCCGGTTTTTTTCTGGCATCAATGGATTGTTTTACAATCTTCCAATTGCCAATCTCTTGCTCCGGAATTCGAAGTTTGGATGCAATCTTTTGTTGCAAGTCTGCCTTCGTATGATCCGGTCTAAGTTTTATATTGCTGATTCGTAACATCTTATTTATCCTCTTGCTGCGGCCTGTCCTGCCAGACAGCCGGTTGCCCATGCCCATTGCAGATTATATCCGCCGCAGATTCCATCTACATCCAATAACTCTCCTACCAGATAAAGTCCTTCTACTAATTTGGATTCTAAGGTATCTGCTACCACTTCCTCTGTCCGAACGCCACCGGCGCAAACTTGTGCATGGGTAAAATCATTGGTTTTTGTCACGGTTGTCTTATATTCTTTGCAAACATTTATCAGACGCTCAAGATCTTTTTCATTCCAGTCCTTTGCCGGAACAGCGAAAGAAATGCCGGCTTTTTTTAGAAATACCGGAATCATTTTCTTTGGAAAAAGTCCAATCAGAAAATCTTCCCCTATTTTGTATCCTTGCGTCTGTCTGCGGGCTTTTAAATGGTTATAAAAAGCTTCTTTGGTAAAAGAAGGAAGGAAATCAATGCAAGCCGTTACCGTCTGTCTCTTTGCTAATGCTTTGGCTGCATAGCGGCTGACCTGGAAGACCGGAATACCGGAAATTCCATAGTTTGTCAATTGTAATTCGCCTTGCTCTTCGGCTAAGAAGGTGCCATTTTCGTAGAGCGTGACTTTGGCCTGGGTACGAATACCGGCCAACTGCTTATATTCTTTTCCTTCGCACTGCAATTGTACCAGCGCGGGCACCACTGTCGTAAGCCTGTGACCAAAGGATTTGGCTAAGGAATAGCCACTTCCGTCCGATCCAAGAGCCGGGGCGGCCTTTCCGCCGGTCGCCAGAATCAGGGCATCACATGGAAAGCGCCGATTCTGTGTCTGCACATGGAAACGGTCTCCTTTTTTGGTGACAGATTTCACGGTCTGTTCGGTAAAAACAGTAACTCCTAAATGTTCTACTTCCATGCGAAGCACATCTAAGATGGCCGTTGCCTGTTCGGAAATCGGATAGATATATCCTTGCCGATTCTTCATGCAGATGCCAAGTTCTTCGAAAAAGGTAATGGTATTTTGATAGCCAAAATGTGCTAAAACAGATTCCACAATCTCCGGTTCATCGCTTCGATAACAAGATGGAGTCATATATTCGTTGGTCAGATTACATTTTCCATTGCCGGTGGACAGAATCTTCTTTCCTACCCGGTCTTTCTGCTCGAGGATGGTGACTTTTGCCTGCCTACGAGCTGCAGAAATAGCTGCAACCAAGCCGGAGGCACCACCGCCTACAATGATAATTTCTCTTTGTTTCATAATGTAACAATTCCTTTTTGTACCAATTGTTCCAGTGACATTAAGATTCCTAATTTGGCATGAGACCAGGTTAAACCACCTTGGAAATAAACGGCATATGGCGGTTTGATTGGTCCGTCTGCGCTCAACTCAATGGAAGAGCCTTGTACGAAGGCGCCGGCTGCCATAATTACATCGCTGTCATATCCCGGCATAGCCCATGGTTCCGGTGATACATAGCTATCCACCGGTGCAGCTGCCTGAATGCCTTTGCAAAAGGCGATAACCCCTTCCGGAGATCCCAGTTCCACAGCCTGAATTATGTCGTGTCGGCTCTCACTTCCGTTTGGAATCACAGGGAAGCCTAATTTTTCATAAATATTTGCAGCAAAGATAGCTCCTTTTAAGGCCCCGGATACCACCGTCGGTGCCAGGAAAAATCCCTGATAGAAAGACTGCATCACTCCTAAGGAAGCGCCTACTTCTTTTCCAAGTCCCGGAGACGTTAAGCGGTAGGCACAATTTTCCACACAACTTTCCGTTCCTGCGATATAACCGCCGATCGGTGCTAGACCGCCGCCTGGATTCTTAATCAGGGAACCAACAATCATGTCTGCCCCTACATCGCTAGGTTCCATGGTCTCTACAAATTCGCCATAACAATTATCTACCATGCAGATCACATCCGGCTTGATGGATTTGACAAATGCAATCAATTCTCCAATCTGTTTGACAGAAAAACTTGGTCTGGTCTGATAGCCTTTGGAACGCTGAATGGTTACCAGTTTGGTTTTCTCATTGATGGCTTTCTGAATATTGTCATAGTCAAAGGTGCCGTCAGCGAGCAAATCTACCTGACGGTAGGAAATGCCATATTCTGCCAAGGAACCTTTGGACGGCCGGATTCCGATGACTTCTTCTAAAGTATCATAGGGTTTGCCCACCGGAGATAAAAGTTCATCTCCCGGGCGAAGATTCGCACTCAATGCCAAAGCAAGGGCGTGGGTTCCACAAGTAATCTGAGGGCGCACCAGGGCAGCCTCTGTATGGAAGGTTCTTGCATAGACTTCTTCCAATCGATCCCGGCCTTCATCATTATAACCATACCCACTTGCATAGTGAAAACAGGCTTCGTTTACCCGGCTCTCCTGCATGGCATGGAGTACTTTTAACTGGTTATATTCAGCCACTTGATCAATTTCCGAAAATCGTTCTTTTAAAGTCTCTTCTATCTTGGCTCCGAATTGATATACAGCTTCGGAAATTCCTAATTGGGTATACATTTCTTTCGTCTCTATCACAATCATTTTCTCTCTTTCCAGGCACGGACACATGCCTCTAATATTGCTTCTTCTTTGCGGTTGTAAGCGCCTTTTTCAATCCAGGTTACATCCCGTTCCCGGCGAAACCAGGTCAGCTGCCGTTTGGCAAAATGTCGGGTGTCTCGTTTGATGGTATAGATTGCTTCCTCTAAGGTGCATTCTCCATCCAGATAGGCAAGGATTTCTTTGTATCCAAGGCCTTGCATGGAGACCATCTCCCGATGATAGCCAAGGTCTCTTAGATGTGCAACTTCTTCTACCAATCCCTCTTCTACCATCTGATCCACCCGTTTGTCGATTCGATCATACAGAATCTGTCGCTCATCTGTTAAGACAAAATAGCAAAAATCGTAAGGGGATTCTTTCTGCCGTTCTTCTTCGTTGTGGGCAGAAATTGGTGTGCCGGTCTGCTTGTAAAACTCCAGTGCGCGAATGACTCTTTTTACATTATTGGCATGAATCTCTGCTGCGGATTTGGGATCTAAGTTTTCAAGCATTTTATGGAGATAGTCAGCTCCCCGCTCTTTCGATAGCGTAAGTAACTCCTCGCGGTAAGCAGAATCTTCTTCCCCTTTGGTAAAATCAATGTCATATAAAAGTGCCTGAATATAGAATCCTGTGCCACCAACAATAATCGGGATTTTCCCTTTGGCATAGATCTCTTCCATGGCTTCTTTTGCCATTTGTTGAAACCGTGCCACATGAAATTCTTCATCCGGCTCTAAGACATCTACCAGATAATGGGTGATGCCTTCCATCTCATTTGGTTTAATCTTGGCTGAGCCAATATCCATATGGCGATATACCTGCATGGAATCTGCAGATATAATCTCTCCGTTTAATTCTTTTGCGAGTCCAATGGACAACCGGGTCTTTCCCACAGCTGTTGGACCGGTTAAAATAATCAATGGTTTTTTCATAGTATCTTCTACACAATTCGTTTAAATTTCTTCTCTAATTCCCGTTTGGTCATGGAAATAATGGTCGGTCTGCCGTGTGGACAATGATATGGATTTTCCAAGGTCAGAAGTTCTCCAATCAGGGCATCCACTTCTTTTGCGGAAAGCCGGCTGTTTCCTTTTACAGCTGCCTTGCATGACATAGAAGCGACCTTCTCCGCTACCAGATTCGGGGTCAAATGGGAACTGATTTCCCCATTTAAGTTATCTAATAATTCGATAAATAATTTTTCTTTTGTAATGCCAAAGAGATTGTCCGGCACGGCACGGATGGCATAGGAGCCGGTGCCGAAACTCTCAATCTCAAATCCGATTTTTGCAAAGACATCAAAATGTTCCTTTAAGGTCTCTTCTTCCTGCATAGACAGGTTCATGACGATAGGCGGACTGATGTATTGGGACGTAAAATCATGACTTTCCATCTGTTTTAATGTCTTTTCATACAGCACTCTCTCATGAGCCGCATGCTGATCAATGATATAGAGTTGTTCCTGATATTCTACCAACCAGTAGGTCTCAAAAACTTGTCCGATAATCTCATAGACTACTTTCGGTTCCGGTGCCATGCGAAGATCTTCAAATAAAGTCTGCTGGGTTCCGTCCGGTTGCGGCGTAGGAATTTCCTCCGGATGAGGCATGGAAGGGCTCTCCAATACCTGGTAGGTTACAGTCTCTTTAATCCGCTCTGCCTGCTCCCGTTCCCGATGAATGCCGGTGCGACTTAGCACTTCTGCCTGAGAATGCTGATTGTGATAAGCATTGACACGGTCTTTCATCCGGCGCATAAAATAATCCAGATTCTTCTCTTTTGCCACCGCAGGTTGAGGTGGAAGGGATGGAGTCGTCCTTGTTTCTTCTACTTCAGGTTTCGCAATCTCTCTGCGCGGCATCGGTGCTTCCACATGAGGAATTAACTCTTCCTGTGTTAAGGCCTGATGCAGGGTTTCATATAAGGCTTCGTAGACTTTCTGCTGGTTGTCAAATCGTAATTCCATCTTGGTGGGATGGACATTCACATCCAAAGCATTTCCTTTCATAGTCAGATGTAATACTGTAAAAGGATATTTGTGCTGCATGGTAAAATCTTTATACGCATCTTCAATGGCTTTGGCGATGATGTTGCTTTTCACATACCGGCCATTTATGTAATAATTTTCATAATTTCGATTGCCTCTGGAAACCAATGGTTTTCCTACATAACCAGAAATGGTAAGGTAAGGTGTCTCGGCAGAAATCTCTACCAATTCTTTGGTAATCTCCCGGCCAAAGACATGATAAATGACATCTTTTAATTTGCCATTTCCAGAGGTGGATAGACGCACCTGCCCGTGGTTTACAAATCGAATGGCCACTTCCGGATGGGAAAGGGCAAGTCTTGTCATTAGTTCGCTAATATGGCTAGCCTCCGTCATCGGTGTACGAAGGAATTTACGTCTTGCCGGTGTATTATAAAAAAGCTGGCGAATGAGAAAGGTGGTTCCATCTACGGCGCCGGTCTCATCGAGGCTGATCTCTTGCCCGCCTTCTATGCAATACCGGGTTCCAAAGACGTCTTCTCTTGTCTTGGTTAAGACTTCTACTTTGGAAACTGCCGCAATACTCGAGAGGGCCTCACCGCGAAATCCCAGAGAGTAAATGCTCTCAAGATCTTCCACCTTCCGAATCTTACTGGTGGAGTGACGGAGAAATGCAAGAGGCACTTCATCTTTTGGAATGCCGCAACCGTTATCCGATACCCGAATAAAGGAGATGCCACCGTCCTCAATCTCTACGGTTACGGTAGTGGCACCTGCATCAATGGCATTTTCCACCAATTCTTTTACAATGGAGGCCGGTCGCTCGATGACTTCTCCGGCTGCAATCTTATCAATTGTTAATTTGTCCAGAACTTGTATCTGTGCCATAGTATCCTCTCTTTACCATCTGTTTTTTAATTTGTTCTGCAGACGGTTGATTGTATTTAATGCATCTAATGGTGTCAGGTTGGTGACATCAATGTTCTTCAGCTCTTCTAAGACATCATCATCTTTCACGGTGTCAAACAAAGACATCTGTGCCAGATCCACTTCGTCATAGCGTTTGGTCTTCTTGCTGGTTTCCCCGGAGTGAGTGGAAATATCCCGCACCCGGTCAATGATATCCGTGTGGATCAATTCGGTTACAATCTCATTGGCTCTTGCAATGACAGAATCCGGAACTCCTGCCAATTTGGCTACCTGGATACCGTAACTCTTGTCAGCGCCACCCGGCACAATCTTACGCAAGAAAACAATATCGTCCCCTTTTTCTTTGACTGCAATACAGTAATTGGTAACGCTCTCTAATTTGCCTTCCAACTCCGTTAATTCGTGATAATGGGTAGCAAATAAGGTCTTTGCCCCAAGGAGTCGTTTGTTACTGATATGTTCGACCACCGCCCAGGCAATACTCAATCCGTCAAAAGTGCTGGTACCTCGGCCAATCTCATCTAAGATCAGCAGACTTTTGCTGGTGGCATTTCGTAAAATATTGGCAACCTCC
Source organism: uncultured Faecalimonas sp. (assembly GCA_964450635.1). GTDB lineage: Bacteria > Bacillota > Clostridia > Lachnospirales > Lachnospiraceae > Faecalimonas. The sequence goes on from CAYVDA010000007.1 coordinate 32,550, forward strand.
GTCATCTCTACCATAAAGGTACTCTGGCCGGAAGCCAAATCATCGGAAGCGCCTACACGGGTGAAAATCCGATCAACCAGAGAGATATTAGCACTCTCTGCCGGTACAAAGGAACCAATCTGTGCCATTAAGACAATCAAAGCAGTCTGGCGCATATAGGTAGATTTTCCCGCCATGTTCGGTCCGGTGATAATGGAAATTCGTTTCTTTTTGTCATCCAGATAGGTATCATTTGCAATAAATTGGTCATTTGCAAGCATCTTTTCAACCACCGGATGGCGACCGTTCTTAATGTCGATGATTCCTTTTTCATTTAACTTCGGACGCACATAACGATTGCGCTCAGCTACGTAAGCGAGGGAAGCATAGACATCCAACTGGGCAATAGTCTTTGCTGTCTGCTGGATGCGGACTACTTCTTTTGCAATGGCATCCCGCACCTCGCAGTAAAGCTGGTATTCCAAGGCATATAATTTGTCTTCTGCCCCTAAGATGGTATCTTCTAATTCTTTCAAACGTGGAGTGATATAGCGCTCCGCATTGGTTAAAGTCTGCTTTCGTGTATAATAATCCGGCACCAAATCTTTGTAGGAATTGGTAACTTCCAGATAATAGCCAAATACTTTGTTGTAGCGGATGCGAAGATTCTTAATGCCGGTCTTCTCCCGCTCTGTTTCTTCCACTTCTGCAAGCCAGTTCTTCCCTTCCGTCTTGGCTGCACGAAGTCGGTCTACTTCTTCGTTATAACCATTTCGAATGATGCCGCCTTCCTTCATGGCAATGGGCGGTTCTTCTTCGATGGAAATGGCGATGAGCCGGCACAGCTCTTCTAATGTATCCAAGGATTCATATAATTCCTGCAAAAGCGGCGACTGCATATCTTCTAAAATGCATTTGATATGTGGTAGCATTGCCAGGGAATTATGAAAGGCAATCAAATCTCTTGGGTTAGCACTTTGATATGTAATTCGGCTGATCAACCGCTCCAAATCATAAATGGAGGAGAGATATTCCCGTAATTCTTCTCTTGCGATGGCATTATTTACCAATTCTGCAACTGCATCCTGCCGTTTTTCTAATTCTTCTTTTACGAGCAATGGCTGCTCAACATAATGGCGAAGCGTCCGGGCACCCATAGCAGTCTTGGTCTTATCTAATACCCACAGCAGGGAACCGCGTTTTTCTTTTTCACGCAAGGTCTCACACAATTCTAAGTTTCGGCGGGAGGCACTGTCTAAGAGCATATATTTTCCCGTGGTATAAGTGTTGATCCCGGTGATGTGGGATAGCGATGTCTTCTGGGTCTCATGAAGATACATAAGTAAGGCGCCGGCACCAATCATGCCGCAATTGTAATCCCCCAATCCAAGGCCTTCCAATGTCGCTGTGTGAAATTGTTCTAGAATGCTTTTCTTACAAAGGGCATCATCAAAATACCAACTTTCCAGAGAACTTAAAGTCAGATGGAAACGATTCTTTAATTCTTCAATATCCAGTCCACTCATATACAAAGGTTCGTTGCAGATAATCTCGGACGGGGTAAACTTTGCAATCTCATCAAGGAGCTTGCGTTCACTATCTAATTCAGTCACGTAGAAATCGCCGGTGGAAACGTCTGCTGCTGCAAGTCCATACCGGTCAGCCACATATACAATGCTCATCAGGAAGTTGTTCTTGGTCTCATCCAGAGCCTGCATATTTAAATTGGTACCCGGTGTTACGATGCGGATGACTTCCCGTTTGACAATGCCCTTGGTCATCTTCGGATCTTCTACCTGCTCACAGATTGCTACTTTATAGCCTCGTTGCACCAGCTTGGTCAGATAGCCATCAACAGCATGGTAAGGCACCCCGCACATGGGAGCTCTCTCTTCTAATCCACAGCTCTTGCCGGTCAAGGTCAGTTCTAATTCCCGGGATGTGGTAATCGCATCCTCGAAGAACATTTCGTAAAAATCTCCTAATCGATAAAACAAGATGCAATCCTGATATTGTTTTTTGATTTCCATATATTGCTGCATCATTGGTGTAAGTTCATTTGCCACGGTATTTCTCCTTTGAAATCAATCTTTTCATACAGAGTAAAGTATATATGAAAATCTACGAAAATACAATGGTTTTCTCCAATTTTAAAAAAGGAGGAAGCCCACTTTTTACGGTGAAATCCCTCTCTTTTTTTGTTGTTACGCTTCTGCTATTTTCTTTCCCATGCAGAATCATTTTTGTCGAAATTGTAAAGATGGAAACGCATCCTTCATAACACTCGATAGGCAGGCTTCTTCTCCCCATAGAGCCAATGGAGCAGATACCCACACAGCAGGATTCCTATCAGACTAAGCAACATGAAGCATACCATATACGGCAGACAGATCTGCCCGAATAATTCATAGGCCTGGTCGCTGTAATCCCATACCGATAGAAGGAAGATCTTGTTGACCAGAATGCCGGTGATAAATTCGCCGCAAGTAATGAAGATAGCGCAGCGAAGCATCTGAATCAGAAGCGGTTCTTCCCAGTTCGATGCCCGTCCCTGATAACTAATAAAGACCATACAAAGACCCCCAAGGAGGAACATACTCCAATGGGAGCGACCTCGAAACAGAATTTCAATGCCATAATAAAGGCTCCCTCCAAGTCCAAACATGAAGAGAGCCATACTTCCTTTTTTCAAAACAAAAACGCCCTTCCTATCCGATATTCCTATCTTATAGTCTGTGCGTTTTTGACTGGTTTTATTCATTTCTTACGCTTTCGCTAATTCGCCGGAATAATAGAATCCGTGGCAGGTAGTAAGATGTACATCAACGATCTTGCCAATCAGATCTTCTGTTCCTGGGAAATGCACCAGGATATTGTTACTTAATCGACCGGTGACAAGGCTTGCGTCATGGTCATTGACACTTTCAACCAAAACTTTCTGTACCGTATCTTCATGGACACTGCATACTTCAGCAGAAATATCCTGCACTTCTTTTAACAGTCTGTCGAAACGGTCTTTTACCACATCTTCCGGCACCTGGTTCTCCATAACTGCCGCCGGTGTTCCGGTTCTCTTTGAATAGATGAAGGTAAAGGCACTGTCGTAACGTACTTTCTGTACCACATCCATTGTCTCTAAGAAATCTTCCTCCGTCTCTCCCGGGAATCCCACGATAATATCTGTGGTCAGGGAAATGTCCGGAATGGCCGTCTTAATGCGATCTACTAATGCCAGATATTGTTCTTTTGTATACCGGCGGTTCATCTTCTGCAAGATGTCCGTACTTCCAGACTGCAATGGCAGGTGCAAATGTTTGCATATCTTCTTCGAAGCTGCCATAACCTGAATCAGTTCATCTGACAGATCCTTCGGATGGGAGGTCATGAAGCGAATGCGCTCTAAGCCTTCAATCTTCTCGATTTCCTGTAGAAGCTGTGCAAAACTCATTGGTTCTTCTAAGGTCTTTCCATAGGAATTTACATTTTGCCCAAGGAGCATGACTTCCACAACTCCATCAGCTACCAATTGTTCAATTTCCCGGATGATATCTTTGGCATTTCGGCTACGCTCACGCCCACGTACATATGGCACGATACAGTAGCTACAGAAATTGTTGCAACCAAACATAATATTGACACCGGATTTAAATGCAAATTTTCGTTCGCTTGGAAGGGCTTCTACGATTTTATCCGTATCTTTCCAGATATCAATTACCATTCGCTCCGATTCAAGACGTGTAGCAATCAGCTCCGCAAATTTATAGATATTATGAGTTCCGAAGATCAGGTCCACGAACCGATAACTTTTCTTGATTTTCTCTACCACTTCCGGCTCCTGCATCATACAGCCGCAAAGTCCAATCATTAGATGTGGATTCTTTCTTTTTAGGCTCTTTAATTGTCCCAGTCTTCCATAGACTTTTAGATTGGCATTCTCACGAACAGTGCAGGTGTTATAGATGATAAAATCTGCTTCCTCTTCTTTTTTCGCTTCTACATAGCCAATGCGCTCTAAGATGCCCACTAATTTTTCCGAATCTCTGGCATTCATCTGACAACCAAAGGTGGTTACGCAGAAGGTCAACTTCCGCCCAATCTCATCTTCCTTTGCAGCCAAATAGCTTTTGGCTTTTTCCATAAAATAATATTGACGTTCCGGTTCGTTATTCGGAATCGCCTGTGTTTCTTCAAATGTATTCACTATGTATCCTCCATTTATAGAAATTGATTGGTTGTTTCATCATAAGTATAATCGATACCCGCTAGCTTATTCACCAAGGTATCTTTCTCCACTTCCATATCTTTGCAAAGGGCATCCAAAGACGGATAATAATCCCGCAATTTGGTATTCACTACACTCAGCAACATTACTGGATCACTCGGTAACTTCTGCATGATAGATCTTCCTTTCTGTCAGCACCCATTGTGCCTTGATATCGAATTCATCCAAGGGAAGTTTCGGCACCACTTGAAAATCGAAGGCAAGTGCCATCTTCATATGCTTAGGATGTCGACAGCAATACCGGTCATAGTATCCGCCGCCATAGCCGATGCGCCCTCCAGATGGGTCAAATGCCGCTCCGGGCATCAGCAGTAAGGCTGGCTCCATCGATACCTTTTCTTTCGTATCCGGCTCTAAGATTCCATAAGCCCCTTTTGTGACATCCGAAAGGGAATGGATGTAATAAAATTCCATCTCTTCTCCCTCTACTTTGGGAATGGCCACTTTCTTACCATCTTCTAGTGCTTTCTGGATGAATGCGCTGGTGCCAACTTCCCCTCGCACATCCATATAGCAATAGACTTCCTTCCCATTCTTGTACAAAGGATGGGATAGCAACTGCTTTTGAATCAACAGGCTCTTTCGCTCCCATTCTTCTTTGGAAAGGTGTCGTCGCTCTTCAAGAATCCGATTCCTAATGTCCTTTTTTGATTCCATGTTTTTCCCCTAAGTTGGTAATGGAGCCATCGGCTTCCTGAATGGAAATATTATCCAACTGGCCACGAAGGCTTCTCTTAAAGGCATCTACATATTCACGACGTAATTGTTTCTGCTCTTTTTTCTCTTCTTCTGTCAGGCCTTCCCCTTTGGATTTGTGATATAATTCATTAATTCGTTTGATTTTTTCTTCTGTCATCTTTCGATCCTCTTTCTTTGGGTCATTCTTTCCTATCTTACATCATTTCTTCTTGTTCGTCTATCTTTTTTTAGCTGGAATAGTTTTCTAAAAATCCATAGACTTGTTTCATATTCTCTAAGAGTAGTCCGGTTTTTACCTGCATCTGCACTTCTTGTGGTAAATCAGTTACGCAAATGGATGTATATTCATAGACCGTCTCACCATCTCCTTCATAGACCACCACATAACCATCCACTGCCCGAAGATAGTATCCTTCTTCTTTGGTCGCGGTTCCGTCAGCCGGAAGGAGCTGCTCTTTTTCTTTCCTAGCTTGTCTCTCTTTTAGACCTTTCTGATACGTATATTGAAATCCGCATATCAATGCCACTGCAAGGAAGATACTTCCTGCCACAATGGCTGCACCCATCCTATAGTTTCGTCCCATGGAACGTCACTCCTTTTTGTGATAGTATGGGTTCTTTTTTTCTTCTTTATACAAGAAGATGGAGTTTTCGTAATACGAAGACCAATTTATCTCCCATAGGCATCGCCCCAATCTCTTCCGGCAACAGACCGCCAAATCGCAATAAGGTAATGCCATAGACTGCAACAGCCACGCACAAAGCGAGGATGGTTGCCAGAGCATTTGGCAGTAATACCAGGAAAATCGTATTACTTACGAAGGCTGCAAGTCCCATAATGCCGGCGCACACTGCCGGTATTAAGAAGGTTCTCTTCCATTCCTGGCGATAACCGGTTGCCCGTCTTAAAGCCCTTGCATTTAACAGACACATGGACAGGGAGAATACAATATTTCCCAGAACCAATGCATAGATACCAAGATCGGTAAGGGCAAGGAGACCATAGAGGATAAGGAGATGAATTCCTAAGGAAATAGCTCCATGTTTGACCGGTGTGGTCATCTTATTCACCCCTTGTAAGATGGCATTGGACACCGTGGACATGCAATAAAAGACAACGGTGATCGCACCTAGCTGCAACATCTGAGAAGAGGTTGTCATATCTCCTGAAAAGAGCAGGGATAGAATCGGATTGGCAAGGACGAAGAATCCCACGCAACTTGGAATGGCAATCAACATGGAGAATCGAATTACCATACCTATCTTCTGATGGACTTCCCGTCTGGTTCCCTTTGCCACTGCTGCGGTCAGACTTGGAATCAAGGAAGCACCTAAGGCATTTGCCACCGCCAGTGGAATGTTAATTAAGACATTGTAATGGCCGGTGAATCGTCCCAGATCAGCGGCTGCTTCCTGCTCCGTAAATCCATGGGCTGTCATCAGGTTACTAAACAAGCTAATGTCAATGGTCTCACTAATATTGTAAATCGCTGTACTTAAAATCACCGGCGCTATGGTAAGGAGTAAGACTTTGTAGATCTCGCCATAGCTTTCTAATGCCCCCGTGTGGTCTTTTCGCATCTGCCGTTTGAGACGTGGATAATAGAGGTAGAACAATCCGCCTAAAAAGAGCAATCCAAAAGCTGCTCCGCATACGGTTCCTAAAGTTCCGCCTGCTGCCCCGTAGGCATAAGAAATGGACGGATTCTGCTTGGATACTTCCGCTCCCATTTTTAGCAGATAGCTGGCGCCGATGATGCTGACAACCGCATTTACAATCTGCTCTAAAATCTGGGAAATGGCAGTGGGAACCATGGTTCCAAGGCCTTGGAAAAATCCACGAATGACACCCATCACCGCGACGATCAGAAGTCCCGGTGCCAAGACCCGCAAGGCGTAAGCAGAAAGGCGTAAGGACATAATATGTTCTGCAATCGGCTCTGCCAAGGTAAAGATTAAGATGGAAACAAAAAGTCCCACGCATAATGCAAAGAGTAAAGCCCCTTTGAATATCCGAAAGGCATTCTTCTTTTCTTCTTTGGCCAGCCTTGCAGAAACCAGTTTGGATACTGCAAGTGGCAGGCTGTAGGATGTAAGCAGCAAGGCAATGTTATAGATGGAAAAAGCACTTCCATAATAACCTTGCCCTTCCTCACCTAAAATATTTGTCAGGGGAATTCGGTATAGAATTCCGATGAATCTTGTAATGATTCCTGCAACGGCTAGAATCACGCCCTGCAGGAGGAAACTATTGTTCTTCTTTTGTTCTGATTTCATAAAAATCTCCCAATCTCTATCGTTCTATGGAAAGGCCGGACATAATCTCTTTTTGTAACCCTTCCATCTCTATTCGCTCATCCTCTTCCATATGGTCGTATCCAAATAGATGGAGCATGCTGTGGACGATAAGGAAGGCATATTCCCGCTTCGGGCTATGGCCATATTCTTCCGCCTGCGACAGCACTTTTTCCTTGGAAATCACAATGTCTCCCAAGAGTAATTCACCACTCTCCGGATGAAAGGCATCTGCCATCTCTTCTATATGGGAGAAATCTCCCGGCTTTTCATATGCAAGCATCGGGAAGGATAATACATCTGTTGCCCGATCAATCTGGCGATATTCCCGGTTCATCTCTCTGATCTCTTCATTCATCGTCAGAAGGAGACTTACTTCTGTCTCATAGGGGCAGTCTGCATAATCCAGACAATATTCGATGACTTTTTTAGCCAATTCTTTTGCTTCCACCGGCAAGGTTAAAGTTCCTTCTTCTTCAAATATCAGCGTCATGATTTCTTCGGTCTCCTTTTCTCTCTGCTTCGTTGTTCCTTGCTTCGTTGCTCTTTGGTTTCGTAATCTTCATAAGCTTTGACAATGGCCTGTACCAGCGGATGACGTACCACGTCTTTGTTGGTTAGATTACAGATGGAAATATCTTCGATATTTTTCAGTACTTTTGTAGATATATCCAAACCGGATACGGCACCTGCCGGCAAATCCTTCTGGGTGGCATCTCCGGTAATGACCACTTTGGAGCCGAATCCAATACGGGTCAGGAACATCTTCATCTGAGCCGGTGTCGTATTCTGGGCTTCATCCAGAATAATAAAGGCATTATCTAAGGTTCGCCCACGCATATAGGCAAGGGGCGCCACTTCAATGAGGCCTTTCTCGGAATTCTTTATAAAACTTTCTGCTCCCATAATCTGATATAAAGCATCATAGAGCGGTCGCAGGTAAGGGTCAATCTTACTTTGCAGATCTCCCGGTAAGAATCCCAGTTTCTCGCCCGCCTCAATGGCTGGTCTGGTCAAAATAATCCGTCCCACCTCATTATTCTTAAAAGCGGTTATGGCCATAGCCATGGCAAGATACGTCTTTCCGGTTCCGGCAGGACCCAGTCCGAAGACAATCATGTTCTTGCGGATGGCATCCACATAACGCTTCTGTCCTAAGGTCTTTGGTTTGATTGGTTTCCCTTGAATGGTATGACAGATAATGTCCTTGTCAATCTCCACCAGTCCTTCCTCTTTATCATCAAAGACCAGAGAAATGGCATAATCCACATTCTGTTCTGTAATGGTATTGCCTCGCTCGGATAGGGCTTTTAATTGATCCAGTACCCGTTTGGCCTGGTCTGCCTTCCGGCTGTCTCCTAGAATCTTCACCTGTCCGTCTCTTGCGATCAAGGTAACATGCAAGGAGCGTTCAATCTTCTTTGCAAAGGCATCAAACTGCCCAAATATATTTTTCTCATGTTCTACCGGTAGATCCAGCAGCAATTCTGTAATACTCATCCTATCTTCATCCTTTTTTCCATAGATACCTTATTCTACCACAGGCACCCCTTGAAAATCAACGTCTAGGGGGATTTGTTTTCCGATATCTTTGGAAACTGTAATGTTTCCTCTGGCAACCGCCTTTCCTTCCGTAAAAGAAATGGTCACATCCTCCGATAGAATCTTTTGGTTCTCTTCTTCTAGCTGTTTTCGATAGGCTTGAAACTCCTTGGATAGAATGATTCTTGCTTCTTCCTTAGAATAAGTCTTTTTTCCATTCTTATATTCTCTGCAGATTCCTTTTCGAAATGCAAAAGGCAGAAAGATTTCCTCTCGAACCCTTATCTTCTGCTCACTGGTGTATATTGTTTCCTTGGCAAATGGTTTTACCGGAAGTCGAAAATAATAGGCCGCTTTCCCTGTAACGATTCCATAGAATCGGTGCTGTCTGCCTGTATATTCTTTCCTTTCATATGTCATAGACAAACTTTCTTCATAATGGTATGTCACTTTTGCCCGCACATCTCCATCGGAAGCAAGATACCGATATCCGGTTAGATTCTGGCTATCATCGAGAAGCTCCATTTGTCCGGAAATGAGAAGGTCTCCTTTTTTAATTGTGTCGCCCTCCTGAACCTGCGGGACACCGCTTCGGGTAATTATCTTTTGAATAGCCCCATCTTCTGTTGCTATGAGGTTCGATGGTGTTTTGTTTTCCACAGCCTTAGCAGTATCCCGACTCTCCTGCAAATGAATCTGCAAGATGGCACCTTCTTTGGCTGCGGATACCCAAGTAAGTTTCGGAAACGCTTCCCGCAAGGATCTTTCGATTTCCTCACAATCAACTCTCTTCTTTGCAATCCCCGGCTGTATATGGAGGGTTGCAAGATAAGATTTAAGATGCTCGGTGGTTAGACTTTCATTTCCTTCCACGGAGATATTCCAAATCCGAAGTGACAAAAGAAAAAGGCACAAAATTCCGGTGCAAAATCCCAGATAGAAGGCTTTCCGCTTTTTCTCCCGTCGATAGAAGAAGGGAAAGCCCTTTTTCTCCTCTATCCGAATCTTTACACGGGTCTTTCTTACCAGTGGTTTTAATTCAAAAAAAGCTGCCGCATTCAATGCAAAGATATAAGCCTCCTCTCTCGCCTCTATATTCCACAAAGGAATGGATTTATTCTTACATAAGTTTAGGAATCGTTCTGCTCCTTGTCCGGATAAAGATAGGATTAAGGTTCCGGTTCCATAGCGGTGTAAGGACTCAAACATAGGCTTCTCTCCTAACCGTATGTAATGGAGTGGATCATTCCGGTCATGTAAAGTTCCTCCCGGGTATAGGACGTAATCTGTATGTGGTTTCCCTCGACTTTGATCTGACCTGTCTTGGTCTGTAGACGAAGGAGGGAATCGTTATATTCTATCAGCCCTCGATAATTCTCTACGCAAAGTTCCATTTGCCCGGTTACTGTCACAATAGGTACCCCGTAAACCACATCTTTTGGCAAATCCAAAGGTAACTTTTTCATAAAAATGCCACACATACTTTTTATAAAATATATGTGTGGCAGCTTGTAAAATATGTGATATTAATGGTTCTCATAAAGGTATTCCCGAATCTCTGCATTGGTGCGCTCTACTTCCTCATAGAGGCCATTGGCTGACATTCTCAAAGCACCCTGTCCCATGATAATGACCTGCTCTACGCCATCGGAAGTAGCCACCGTTACCTGATGCTCTTTGGAAATCTGATGTACCGCTTTTTCAATATATTGATCTGCCGTCTCGGCCTCTTTGGTATAGACTACATAGAGGTTCTGGTAGGCAGATACAGTTGCATTTCCCGGTACCCGATAGGCATCGAAGACAACAATGACCGTAGATTTACGAAAGCCTTGGTAATTACTTAGAATTTCAAGAAGCCTATCTCTTGCTCCTGTCAGGTTGTCTTTGGCAAGTTCTCTTAATTCCGGCCAGGCATGAATGATATTATAGCCATCCACAAGAAGATATTCTTTCTGCGGTTTTCTCGGTTTGCGACTTCCTTTTATCTGCACCGGAGCTTCGATACGTTTACTCTTATAGGTCTTATGATTTGGTTCTTTCTTTCCGTAGGTTCGCTGGAAAATCGCCTTTAATTCTTCCTCATCAATCACCATCTCTCGATGATGGAAAGGTTGCACTTCCTCCTGTGCGTCCATATCTTTCGTTAGATAAGAAGCAGTATGCATATATTCCGGCACTTCCTGCCATGGCACATAGAACCCTGCCCCGTGGGAACAGAAAATGGATCCTGTCGGGTGCGCTTGATCCGTCATAGCGTCATAGCCTCTTTCTTGCAAAACAGCCTCCTGATTGTGGCATGGTTCATAGCCTTTCAGAGTGCAGCTAAGTCTCCCTCTTCCCTTGGAATAAGAAGCCACTTCTCTTGCATAATCCCGCATATGGATAACCGGCGCAGTGCCGGTTAAAATGCTCATTTCACCGTCTTGCGCCGGTGGAGCAAAGTCTCCTTTCATCCGCTGGATGTCTGCCATAGCTCGGCCTACAGATTCTGCCGGGATCTCAAGGCGGAATCTGTAGACAGGTTCTAACAGAATTGAAGTAGCCTGCATCAATCCTTGCCGAATGGCACGGTAGGTGGCTTGGCGGAAATCACCACCCTCTGTATGTTTATTATGGGCCCGACCATTTACAATGGTAATCTTCACATCCGTCAATGGACTTCCGGTTAGAACTCCCGGATGCAAAACTTCTCCTATATGAGTGGCAATCAAGCGCTGCCAGTTCTTATCCAATACATCTTCCGGGCAACGGCTGTCAATGACAATACCGCTTCCACGCTCTCCCGGCTCCAGGAGGAGTCGTACTTCTGCATAATGTTTCAGCGGTTCATAATGACCGCAGCCTTCTACCCGATCTAAAATGGTTTCCTTGTATACAATGCTTCCTTCCCCGAAGGATATGTCCAGGTCAAAACGTTCTTTCACCAGGGCTTTCAGAACATCCAATTGGACTTCTCCCATGACCTGTACATGAATCTCTTCTTTCTCCGGTTCCCAGATAAGATGAAGTTCCGGCTCTTCCTCTTCTAAACGTCGTAATTTCTCAAAGGCGGGATGTACTTCCGCTTCCGGTGGCAAGAGAAGGTGATAGGTAAGAACCGGTCGAAGTGTCGGCTCGAGTGTCTCTGGTCCGCTTCCTTTGTGCTCTCCGCACCGCGTCTTATTTAATCCGGTTACAGCACAGATCTCTCCTGCCTCCACCTGGGAAACGGTCTTGTAACTGCTTCCGGAATAGATGCGAATCTGGTCAATCTTCTCTTCCTCATTCCAACGGTCTTTGACCTTTAGGCATCCGCCGGTAATTTTCAAATGGGTCAGACGGGTCTGATTCTCATCCCGGCTGATTTTATAGACCGTTGCGCCAAAGGATTCCGGATACTCCGGCAACGTAAAGAAGGTCTCTAATCCCTCCAACAATTCTTTGGTATGTTCTTGTTTTAAGGCGGAACCAAAGAAGCATGGAAATACTTTTCGCTTCTGAATCAAGCCCTGTATGGTCTCTGTTGTAATTTCTTCTCCATTAATAAATTGTTCTAGGCAAGCTTCATCTGTCAAAGCAATCTGTTCTTGAAATATTTCCGCGGTTGGATCTGTAAAATCAATGCACCCTTCATTAAGTCGTTTTCGCAATTCTTCATAGACTCCCTCCTGATCCACTCCGTTTTGATCCATTTTGTTAATAAATATAAAGGTTGGAATCTCGTAGGTCTCCAATAATTTCCACAAAGTCGGCACATGACCCTGCACACCGTCAGCACCACTTATAACCAATATAGCAGCGTCTAAGACCCGAAGGGTTCGCTCCATTTCCGCTGAAAAATCCACATGTCCCGGCGTATCTAAGAGGGTTACGTCCATAGTCTTTCGTTGCATTCTTGCCTGCTTTGAGAAAATGGTGATACCTCTTGCTTTTTCCATATCATAGGTGTCCAAATATGCATTTTTATAATCCACCCGCCCAGGCTCTTTGATGGCGCCGGCCTGATACAAAAGGCTCTCTGCTAAGGTGGTCTTTCCGGCATCTACGTGGGCAAGCAGGCCCACTACACAATGTCTGGTCTTCATTCTTCGCCCTTTCTAATCTTCCAAATAATAGCGAATCAATTTCATGGTGTTTTCTACCCCATCTCTATGGCTTCTCTCATATCCGTGGCTTGCATAGACACCCGGTCCAATCAGGCCATGACGAATATCATTACCTGATCGCAAGGTGGCTTCCACATCTGAGCCATAGAAAGGATATACATCTACGGCGTAGCCAATCTCATGATTTTGTGCTACTTCTATCATACGGCTTACCACATCATAGTTATATGGTCCGCCGCTGTCCTTTGCACAGATAGAGACTTCTTTTTCCGTACATTCCAATCCTTCCCCTACGCAGCCCATATCTACGGACCAGGCTTCCGTTACGCCTATCGGGCAGGAGGCACATCCTCCGTGTCCCACTTCCTCATAAATGGTGAAATGGGCATAGACTTTTCGTTTCGGTGAAACCTTGTTGTCTTTTAAATATTTTGCATAGCCAAGTAAAATGGCAACGGATAATTTGTCATCCAGATACCGGCTCTTAATATAACCACTTTTTGTAATGCGGGTACGAGCCTCAAAGCAGACATAATCTCCATTTTGAATGCCTAATTTCTTTACATCATCTTTGGAAGATGCCGGCTCGTCAATAACCACTTCTACACTATCCCAGGTACGCTTGTCTTCATAAGACGGATTTACATGAACGGACGCATTGACCGGTTGGCAGGTTCCTTCATAAATCTTGCCGGATTTGGTAATGATTCTGCAATTTTCCACTTCCGCATTCTCAGCTCGCATACCTCCTACCGGAGTCAGTTTCAATCTTCCTGTATCCTTGATGGTATGAACCATGGCGCCTAAGGTGTCGCAATGGGCTTCCAGTAAAATGGCATCTTTCTCATCTTCTCCTCCTAGTTCTGCAAGGAGACCACCTTTTACGGTATATTCTGCCGTTATTCCAAGGGATGTTAATTCCTCCATCAGATATTTCATCACTTCTTTTCCATAACCGGATGGGCTGTCGATAGCAAGAAGTTTTTGAGCCTGTTCCAAACTATATTCTACATATTCTTTCATTTTCACGCATCTCCTTTCTGGTTCCAATCTCTCATCTCTATAATCTTGGCAACGATTTCTTCGTAGATCTTTAAGTTCTCTGTCTTTTTTAATTTTTTCAAAAGTTTTCCTGCTTCTGGAAACAAGTCCCCCATATAAGACCACAATTCTTTCATCTTAAATAAGACATTGCGATCGCCGCTGCTATCTCTTCGATAGCCTTCATAAAGTTCTGCATGAAAACTTTGAAATTGCTCTTTTGCAAGTTTCCCTTCCCCTGCTAGTTCTTCTATCAATCCCGGATTGGCAATAACGCCTCGTCCGCACATCAAAGTATCCAGATCCGGAAAAGCCTCTAAAAGTCTGTCAAACCCCGTCTGCTCTTTTATATCCCCGTTGTAGCAAAGAGGTGCTTTGCTTTCCTTGCAAGCATAAGCATACCACTCCCAATTTGGCTGATTGCGATAGAAATCTGTCTGCACTCGCGGATGAATAATGAGTTCATGGATCGGAAATTCATTATAAATAGCAAGCAGGGTTTCAAATTCTTCCGGACTTTCCTTTCCGATGCGGGTCTTAATAGAAATCTTCAGCTCTGCCCTTTCGTATATCTCATGAAGAAATGTCCGAAGTTCATCCGGGTAGGCAAGGAAGCCGGACCCTTTTTTCTTGGCAACGACGGTGCCGGAGGGGCATCCTAAGTTGAGATTCACTTCCTCATATCCAAGCGCCTTGATATCTGCCGCTGTTTTTAGGAAATCGTCAGCTTTGTTAGCCAAAATCTGCGGAACTACAAAGAGCCCCTGATTATTCTCAGGGGACAACTCTTTCTTCTCCCGGGTGCCAAAACGCTTGTCCGGGTGCGCGGTAATAAATGGTGTAAAATATTTCTCCATCGGATGAAAATGCCGGTGATAGGCATTCCGATAGATATATGAGGTTACGCCCTCTAATGGTGCTAAATAATAGTTCATCTTTTTTTATCCAACCAATCGTTTGAGAATCTCTTTTGCCTTAGCAAGACGAATATAGAATTGACCGTAGAAGTCTTCCATCGTATATTTTTCAAGATAGAATTGTTGTAAAAGAAACAGGTCCATCTTCTTAATCTCTTCCTCCGGAATCCGCAGTGCCAATTCTTCTACCTGGCAGATAAAATCGTGCCATGCCAGAATCATCTTGTCGTGCTTTGGAAGGTCCGGAATGTCAATCCATTGTTTAACTTTTACCTTCGTACGATTCTTCTTGACGCACTCATGAACCTGGAGGAAATAGCGGAATCCTCCTTCTTCATAAATCCGGCCAAGCGGAAACAGTCTACAGATATCCGGTCGCATTCCGTGGACGGAGCATCTGCCATTTTCATCTAAAAAGGCACAGGCCTCTTCCTTTCCCGTCATAACAAGACTTGGCAGAATCACGCCATCATACATATGAAGTTCCAAATAGGTCCCAAGGAGTTCTTCAAAGGTCTTTCCTAAGCCGTTGGTTAATTGGCAGACATCATAAGGGGTTAAGATGATGGACTCTCCCATGCCGGTGCAACAGGTATGACATCCCTCGCACCCCATACAGTCAGCTTTTACCATATCATTTGCATCATAATATCGTCCATCGGATATTGCTTCAAAATCAATTTCTCTTTTCATGTATCTGCCTACTCTTTCCTTAAGATATCCAGTGTATGGGCACTGGCCCCCAATAATTCCGGACGTTCACATGTGGACAGATGATATTGAATAAAGAGTTCATAAGTCTCTTCATCCATAGCATTTAAGATGGTTCGCATATAATTGGCCGGTCCATCTGCTGCTATAATCTGCTCTCTTTTCAGGCCGCCGGTACGTGCATTTACTTCTGCAATGTCTTCCAAACGCATATAATCATAGAGGTCTTCGGCCTCTGCCTGCACATGAAAATCAGCATTGACCTTCCCTTTATCTAAACTTTCTTTCATATGATTCTCTTTGAATCCATAGGTCAGAATGCTATATTCGTTCATGCAATAGGCGACTAAGATCATGCCGCCTTTCCTAGTCACTCGCTTCGCTTCGGATAAGGCTTGCACCTTATCTTCCATGGTATAGAGATGGTACATCGGACCAAAAACAAGTGTCATATCAAAGGTCTCATCCGGAAAGCGGGATAGTTTCAACGCGTTTCCCTGGTAGGCTTTTACGGAGCTGTTCTTGGATTTTAGAATTCCCAGGTTATATTTCACCAGTTCTACTGCGGTTACATCATAGCCTTCCTCTGCAAGCCTCACGCTATATCTTCCGGTTCCGGCTCCTACATCCAAGATTTTCGCATCCGGTTTCCCTTCCAGATACTTGTGGATGTATTGCATGGAGGTGACGTATTCTACATTCCCATGACGTCTTGTCAGCCTTTTTTCCTCACAAAATTTATTATAATATTGTTCCAGTTCTTTTGCCATCAACCTAAACCTCAGTTATCGTTTCTTCTTTTTCTTCCAGAAGGGAAGTACAATGTGGACAGCGAATGGCTTCGATGGCAATCTCGCTCTTACAAAGCGGGCATACTTTCGTTGTCGGCGCCGGCTCTTCTTCCTCTTTCTTAGGTGCTAATTTCTCGCCCATGCGATTCATCATCTTAATGATAATAAAGATGATCAATGCCATGATCAGAAAGTTTATGATGGCAGTAATGAAATTGCCGTAGTTTAACGTAGCATCGCCTGCCAGTTTTAATTTGTATTCACTAAAATTTAATCCGCCGAAGATTCCTAAAATCGGATTGATAATATCATTAACCAGAGACTGTACGATTGTGGTAAATGCACCTCCAATAATGATACCTACTGCCATATCCATGACATTGCCACGGCTGATAAATGCTTTGAATTCTTCCATAAATTTTTTCATGTGTATCTTCCACCTTTCTTAAGATCATTCCTCTTTCCTATTCTATCATTTCTTTTCAAGAAAAGAAATACTCTTTTCTATAGATTCCCATTTCTTGGTTTTTCATAGTTCTTCTTAACACAAGAAAGAACATATCTTCATCTGA
>CAYVDA010000008.1:0-16497 GCA_964450635.1 uncultured Faecalimonas sp.
TAGTACCACAAAACAATTTATCTTTCAAATAGAAAATCCCTTCTCTTATTTGAGCACACTGACCAATACCGTAGCCAATACTTCCATGGCATTTTTCATCTCTTCTACCGTATTATTCTGGGCTCCCGCCTCAATCAGCAGAGACTTGGGCATCATATGTAGGCTGTAACGGTAGCCTTTGAGATAAATATGTCTGGCAAATCCGGGATAGAGTTTCTCGCAGGCTAATTGCATCTGAAAGGAAAATGCCAGATTGTCTTTTCGATAAGGATTCTTCAGATAAGCAATCTCACCGTTTTGCCGGGTTCTGCTAAGACCGTTAAAAAACATAATCTTGGCTGTGGGTTTGCCATTGATTTCCGTTACCAGATGGGTGCTCTCTGCGATTCCGTCCCGATGGAGGTCTATGACCACTTCAATGTCCGGATTTTCTTTTAAAATCTTTCGCACCCCTTCTTCCGCACACTCGTAAGCCTTACTCCTGTCTAATTCCCCATCTATCAGATCATAGACTCCGGTATGATGCAAGGTCTTAATTCCTTTTGCATTCAGGTGCTTTGCAAGTTCTGCGCCCATACCTACGATTGTGGTAGCCGAATCATTTTTCTTGGAGTCTGCAAAAGCCTCTTGGGAATGGGTATGAAAAATCAAGACTTGTGGCCCTTTTCCTGTCTTTGACAAGGTCATATCCCTCGACAGCATTTCCTTCGCATTTAGTAAATCTGAATCAGCATAGGTAATGCTGTCAATGGTATAGAAGCGGCGTACCAGATAATTATAATCCTGAAGATTATCCAGATCGACGGTTGCATTTTTCTTCTTTTTCTTTGTCTCTGTATCCGATGCTTCCGGTTCCCCTTCCAAAAGAAGCATCCGGCTGGTTAAGGCATCCTCCATCTGCCGGCTTCCACCCTCCTTATTTTCATTCCAGATTGGGAACAGGGTTCTGGTTGCGGCCTTCCAAAAGGAATCTGTGTCTGCCTTTTCTTCTTTTGCCATTCCCGGAACAAGAAAACCTGCTCCTACGGATTCCTGCCCCATTCGTCCAGAGCAAAGCCATATACTCATAAGCAAGATCCCTGCCCCGATTCGTTTTGCCTGTCTTCTCATCCTCCGTCACACTCCCATCTTCGCATATCTATTCTATGCAAGACCCCTCTTCGGTATGAATCCCATGTGCCAGAAGATTCACACTTTCTGCCACCGTCCGGCTGATTCTTGCTATGGTCTCATCAATGTCTTTGGGCGTTACAAACATACCATGCAAATGTGGCGATATTAATTCTTTGACCAGCTCATATTTTTCCGTGGCATTATATCCTTGCAGAACCACGCCAACTCCTTTTAAGGTTTCTGAAGTTTCCAGTGCTCCAATCAGATTTTCCATGGTGTCATTGACAATAGTTGCCGCATCTACCACTGTCGGAACTCCGATGGCAATCACAGGAATCCCCATGGTCTCCTGATCTATTTGGCATCGGTGGTTTCCCACACCGGCACCCGGATGAATCCCGGTATCTGTGATCTGGATAGTGCGATTAAGCCTCTTGCTGTTACGTGCTGCCAGTGCATCCACCACCAGCACCACATCCGGGTGGGTCTGTTCAACAATTCCTTTGATGATTTCGCATGATTCCATTCCCGTCTGCGCCATAACGCCCGGAGCAATGGCGCTGACCATCTGCACCTGTTCCTCTCCCATGGCATATTTGCCATATTCCTGCATGATATGTCGATTCACAGGCAGATGATCCACCACACCGGGTCCTAAGGAATCCGGCGTCACATCCCGGTTACCAAGACCTACCACCAAAAGTCCGTATTCCGATTTCTCCATCGGCAGCAGGGAATGGATATATCCTGCCACTTCTCTTGCTATCTCCCTGTGATACTCCTCATCCGGCACTACAAGGTTCGGAATCTCCATAGTAATATAGGTCCCCACCGGTTTTCCCATGGCTTTGGCCCCTTTCTCCGTCTCGATCCGAACGGTGGTCACCTTCATCTCCCGCTCCTGATCCTCTTTCTCTTCCAACACCACACCCTGCACTTCCACATCATCCGACGCAAACCGCTCTTTTTCCTCCAATGCCAAATCCGTATGCACACTGTACTTCTCTAACATTTGCCTTACTCCTCGCTATTTTAAACATTATTCCTAGTTTTGACAAATTTTTGAGAAATATGTATTGACATTTACAGCTTGTTCGCATAAAATAAATGAGTATGTTTCAACGAGATGTTCCGTGTCTTATCTTGTTGGAAGAAGAAAATTATGAATTTATAATAAGTTGGAGGTGTTTACATTGGCTAACATTAAATCTGCAAAGAAAAGAATCTTAGTAAACGAAACAAAAGCTGCTAGAAATAAAGCAATCAAATCTGGTGTTAAGACAGCTATGAAGAAAGTAGAAGCTGCTGTTGCTGCTAATGATAAAGCATTGGCTACAGAGACTTTGAAAGCTGCTATCGCTACCATTAACAAAGCAGGAAGCAAAGGTGTTTATCACAAGAACACTTGCGCAAGAAAAGTTTCTCGTTTGACAAAACTTGTTAACGAACTTGCTTAATTTCTAACTAGAAATAAATATGCATCTAAAAGACAACCATACCGTCATGTGGTTGTCTTTTTTTGCAGCAAAAGCCCAGCAATGACATCATGCTTGCATGAAATGACATTCGCTGGGCGCAAGAACATCGAGAAGCTTTTGCTTCGAGATGTCTATTCTTTTACTAATTTACACAAATAATAAACCGGCACTGCAGACCATCCATGACACAGGCTTCCGGCATGATCAAAATCTTTCCAGCCTTTGGCAGTCTCCCAGAAGGTGGTCGCCCCTTCCCTTAGCATATGACCGTATTTCTCTTTGATATCCTGTAGGATAAATTCTCGATAGGTATCCCCAAACATCAATAAGGCATCATAATAGAAAGTATGCATAGATAAGGTCACTTCGATAAGGGATTTGTCTTTGGTAATCCGCTCAGCCAATCCCCCATCTCCAAGTCCGATCAGGATGGCAAAACTATTGCCAAGCTGGCTATAGAGTTCCCCCTTCGTACTTAATTTGTACAAACCTCTTTCCGGCACATAGAAAGTCTCTTTGATCGCCTGTTTGCAAGCCTGCGCATCTCCTACGACTTCACCATAGACTTCCTTGTAGAGCATGGTGAAATAGACATACATACAATTTAGAATCAAATCATATTTCTTCACTCTGCCTTCGGCTGAATCTGTCTGAATTTCTGTAGCATTGTCACTGCCCTCTGCCCATTCATAGAAATTCCAACACGGTGCAGGGAAGTTTGGAATCAATCCGCTCTCATCCCGACAGCTTTCGAAGGTCTTTGCAATTCGATCCACCACCGGTTTTAATTCCTCAACCAGATTTCGATCCCCGGTATGAACCAGATAATCCTGCAACTGCATCAAATATACCAGAGAGAAGAACGGAATCGGCAAATCCGTTCCTGCCGGGAAGCAGAGGCTTAAAAGTCCGTCTTCTCGCTGTCCTTTTCCGATAAAACGAAGATTCTCTCGCACATAGTCTGCATCCTCAAAAGCATAATAGCCACAGAGCATCTGATTTCGGCTATCCAATGTATACATCGCCTGCTCTCTCCACGGGCAATCCTCATAATGTTCATGCATACATTTCTTCAATGTATTGACTGATACTTCATAAATCTTCTGAAACTTTGGATCTGTGAATGTACGAGGAATCTCTTTTACCGGACGGTCTGTCGGGCAAAGCCCCACATAAGAGACTTGCAATGGCTCCTTGCACTGCACCTGCAGATATCGGCCAGCCAGACGGCGAAATGGATTCAGATATTGGTTGACTCCCTTCTTCGCATAGAATTCCACACTAAAATCCCGCCCATCAATAAGGCGCTGTACCTGTCCTTCCACCAGATGTTCCCCATAGGAAATGGTCACCATCTGATCGCAAGGGCTCTCAAAGTCCAGGTTCAAGAATCCTACCACTTCTTCCTTCATATCCACTAAGAATCCATCCTCTAGCGGTTGGATGGTTGTCGGCACCGGCTCTCCCATCACAAGTTCCCCTGTGGTGCGAAGATGAAATACCGTTTCTGTACTGCTCTCAACGGACGGTTCATATGGCAAGTTATTTTCTACTGTATTATCATATAGGAAACTATATCCCAGCTGTACAGTGATATTTTTACAATATTCATTTTTATAGGAGAGCACCTTTCTCGCTAGAATATGGGCTCCACTCTCTAGCAGCAAATTCTCTCCCTGACAGATTGCAAAGGCAAGTCCCGGCTCTTTGGTGATATAAGTGGAACTATCCTCTCCCGGATACCAGATGAGAAATCGAATATCATTATTCTCTTTACAATATTTTGTCAAATCTACCCGGTAATAAAGTCGATGCCAAGGATAATCTCCTGCCGCACCGAAGAATACCAATTCCCCATTGAGATAGACCGCCCCATGGCCGTCAAATCCCAGGTTCATCCATACCGGCTCTCTTTCTTTGACAGCAAAAGAACCTACGAACTCTGCGTAGGTATCTTTTGTCTGTTCTTTGATCCAAATAGTATTTTTCTGAAAATCCATAACTCTTAAAACTCCTATCGGGTCTCTTTTGCAAAATCAGTTACTACTAATTCCTTCACCGGCACATCTATTGCACCGGCAATGAAGATCGTCTTCTCCTGACCTGCCTGTAAATCAAAATAGTTATCAGAATATGTATAATTCTCATTCTGCGGAAGCCGCAAGGTAATGCCTTTGGCAAATCGTTCCGCCCGCACCGTTACTTCCATGCCGCCCTCCTTACTTACTACCTCGTAAGTATAAGCGCTGTCGAAGTTGTAATTACACCACATGCCGTGAGAATATACTGTTTCATAAGGTTTCTCATTCAAGGTTCCTTCCACATAGAGATACGTATCTACCTCTCTCCATTCCTTGATAATGGTTACGGAAAACAGACCGTTTTCCTCTACGGAAACCTCGATTTCTTCCTCCCAGCAAATATTGCCGGACAAATCTTTTACACCGTAACGTAAGGTACCTTCCACAAAATCCTTGGTATCATTGACTACGAACAGTGCAGTCTCTTTCTCATGGTTCTGGGCGAAAGTCACCAAGACCGGCTCAAAGGAACGCTTCATCTGGTAGTAAGCCTGCTTCGGTTCTCCATAGTAATCGACCAAAGACCAGGTTCCGGATGGCCAGATGTCATTATACATCCAGTTCATAAATCCCCAAGTAGTTCCTTTGTTAATTCGTGCAAACTCAAGTTCAGTCCGAAGGGCTTCCGCATGAACCGTCATTCCTTTGGCTACGAATTCTTCCAATGAATGGCTTTCCCCATACATCGCTTCGGCATATTTCTTCTGCAGGTTGGCAAAGGTAAAATATACCGCAGCATAAGGATTGTCCATAAGTCGGTCATCCCAGTATTCATTCATCGGCCACAATTTCTCTTCCGGGAAAATTCTCCGGTAAGACTCTGCGGTTCCCGGTCCCATAAGGGAACTTTCGGATATAAAAGCTGCCTGTTTCTCACTGACCAGATCCCGATAATGATCGGTACCTTCCCCGATACCCTCTTCAAAAGAACTGCGATGAATATCTCCGGATAACTCATCATTAGCAAGCTCCTCATCACCGAAAGGACTTTGTTTCACATATGGACGGGTATCGTCCAGATGACTAATCATTCCCCGTAAATAGATCTCTAAGAAGCGATCCCCATGGGATTCTTGTTTGCATAGTGCGCCCACCTTCTCATTGCCTCCATTCCAAAGGACGATGGATGGATGATTGCGAAGTCTGACAATTTGGTAAGAAATTTCTTTCTCGACATTTTCCATGAAATCCAGTCGCTCTTCCGGTATATCTGCACAGGCAAACATCATATCTTGCCATACCATAAGTCCGAGCTCATCACAGAGATCATAGAACGCATCATCTTCATAAACTCCACCGCCCCACACACGAATCATATTCATGTTGGCATCTTTGGCTTCCTGCAAAAGGCGGGCGTATTTTTCTCGGGTTACTTCGCCGGTAAAACATTCCATAGGCACCCAATTGGAGCCCTTGGCAAATACCGGCATTCCATTAATCACAATTTTGCATTCCAGGCGTTTTTCAGAAATCGGTTCCTGC
Source organism: uncultured Faecalimonas sp. (assembly GCA_964450635.1). Taxonomy (GTDB): domain Bacteria; phylum Bacillota; class Clostridia; order Lachnospirales; family Lachnospiraceae; genus Faecalimonas. Next base: position 6,155 of record CAYVDA010000008.1, read on the forward strand.
TTTAATTCCACCTCGCGGAATGCTAATCTTCCTTCTCTAAAATCAATCACTTTGCCATCACGCATTAAGGATACGGAATACTCATATAATGGTTGCTCTCCATAGCCGGATGGCCACCAAAGTTTCGCATCCGGAAGGATAAAGTTGGCAAATTTCTTTCTGCCATCCACCGGCTGCTCCATGACATAAGCATTGTCTTCTGTGAGTGCTTCTCCCGGCTGTTTGGCAAGGCGGTAAACCAAGGTGTCATGCAAAACTTCCGGTGAAATCTCATGAATCGGCACACCATAGTGATCCGTCCATGGGCGGACATCATAGCTGACCCCTGCTTTGATCTGTACCTTGCCGCTTGCATAAGCGCGGTAGGATACTTCCGTAATATGATCTTTGGATCTGCCTTCCAGCCAGACTTTCCGATAGATTCCATATCCCGGCATATTTGGTGCCCAGTCCCAGCCAAAATGACACTGTGCTTTTCGAATCAACAATCGTTCCGTATTGAAGATACCCCAATATTCGCCCGTATCAATCTCTGCCATCTTTCTCTTTGTAGACAGCATCCGAACGGTCAACTGATTGTCTTTTTTCTTCAGCAATTCCTTAACCTCATAGGTATACGCGCGGAACATATTTTCCGCCACTCCAATACACGTGCCATTTAAAGTAATCTCTGCAAAGACATCAATTCCATCAAATCCAAGGATGACCTCATCCTGCTCCCATATAGAATCTTCCACATCAAACGTCGTCTCATAGACAAAATCTGATTCCCAGATCCAGTCTAATTCCAGATGATTCAATCCCCACATTGGATCTTCAATTCTTCCGGCACGATACAAATCCGTTGTAATATCCCCCGGCACTTTCGCAGGAATCTTCTCCTCTTTTTCATCCCATAATGTCCAATTCTTCTCTATCCACTGTTTCACGATTCTAATTCTCCATTTCCTTACTGTCTGCGTAACCACGCCGCCATCTTACTCTCTTCATTCCACGTCTTTCCGGCGGATGCATAATCCGTCAAATGTAGAAAACTTCCATCATGAAGAGGTATTTCCATCTCCACAATATGCGGATATGGTGCAATCTCATCTACTGCCATCGTTCCTTCAATATAACCATCCATTCCTATGGCAAAAGAATGTGCATCTTCCACTCTATATCCCAGTCGATTCTCACCTGCCAGAATCAATGGCCCTCTTCGAAATGCTACATGATCTTTGGCAGTCTCATCTTCTACATCATAGACCGGAACTACATAATCATAGTTCCACAGCATCTCTGTCATTAAGATCTGACTTCCATAGCTGATTGGATATAAGACTTCTGTCCGCATATCCAGATCTAGGAGAATCTGATCTCCCTCTTTCCATACCTTCGTCACTTCGGTATATCCTGCCTGGCAGGACATTTCCTCTCCATTTACCTGGAGTCGATTCATCTTGCTCCAAGCCGGTATACGAAATGCAAGGGCAAGCTCTTCCGGCTTATCCATATGTATCGTAATCCGAATCGCACCTTCTGCCGGATAAGTGGTCTCTGTCTCAAAAGTCACTGCCTGTCCACTTGGCATCGCAGTCGTTATGGTACCCGGAAGGTAGAGATTCATGGCAAATCCTGTTTCCGATGCCGTCAATGCAAGTTGTGGCACCAAACCGATTCCTGCAGAACCGATGCAGGCGCAACATCCATAATAATGGAAGTCCGGCATCATCCGAACGCCACCGATTCCATTTCCTCTGGTATTGGCAGTCAGAGGACTGTAACTATCAAATGGCAAGGCTTCTGCAATGGCATCTTTGTATGCCCCATTGTATAGTTTCGTCACATCGATTCCGATGCGTTTTTCTGTATTCAACGCTCCCAGATAAGCATTGTAATAAGAGCGCTCGAAGGCATCTACATAAGTGCTGTCTCCGGTAAGCAAATACACCTGATAGAAGAATTTCATCAAGGTTACGGTAACGCAGGTCTCCTGCATGGACTCTCCGTCACTCGGTCTTGCCTGTCTCACCGTAGAATGATCAAACAATTCATGGGAACAGCCGCTGCAACCGATGATGGTGAATTCTGTCTCAAGGAGCTGGTTGGCAAATCGGATAATTGCATCTTTGTACCAGGCAGTTCCTGTCTCCCGATATAAGGCAAGTAAACCTTCAAAGCAGGAAATCATCTCATAGGCTTTGGTTACCGGATACTGGTATGGGGAAAACTGATCCTCATAAGCCAGTTTAAATATATTAGCAACGCTACTTCCACCGCTTTCTACAATATATTCTGCAAATGCCAGATAGCGTTCTTCTCTGGTTAAGTGATAGAGACGAACCATGGGCTCTAAGATGGATGAGGCACTAAGTCCCCGCCAAAAGATGGCGGATTCGGCGATGGAGCGCTGTCCTTCTCCCGGTCCTATCTTCTCTAACAAATAGTCTGCCTGTCCCTGCAAGGAAGCAATGATTTTCTTTTCTAAGGCTTCCTCCTTGCAGATATCCAGGAAGTATTCCATGCCCAGCATGACATATTTTCGGCACCACAGATCCCATCCGGTAAATTCTTCTTCCACAGTATAGGTGCTGATTCTGCCTAACGCATCCTGGCTCTCTATCATATCCTCCACGGTCTTAGAAAGGGTGCGGTATAGAGTTTCATTCTTGGTATAGGCATAGACCAGAGATGCGCCTCGCATCATCTTGCCCCAGAACTCTCCTTTCCATCCCCGATCTTCTACGTCAGAGTGAATGCGAAACTGTTCTACGAACCGTCTCCAATGTATTTCATCAGTCAGATGGAAGTTCTCTACGAACTGAAAGACTTCCTCTGTCAATCCTGTAAATTTCCAATTTATGTCTTTGATTGCTTTCATCATATTCTTATCCTCCCTTTTGGGGGATAGGGCTGCCAAAAGAGCAGCCCCTCCAATTAAAGTATTTTTTACATTTTGGTATTAGTATACGACTAATACTGCTTCACCAGCGGAAAGGTCCTGTATAACCTGATTTGCTGTCATCACTGTTGTCTCACCGTTGTAAATGACGGTTACTTCTTTGTTAGAGTCTAAGTTGACGGTGATGATGTTGTTTTTCTCTGTATTATAGTTTGCAATATATAATGCATTCTGACTTCCATACTCGTAGCATCCAATGAATGCACCATACTCAGTGTCATTGGACGAAACCGTTGCACCGGCATAGCCGTCTGTATGAATCTTATTTTTAATTGTTACATCCGGATTTCCACTTGCATACTTCCTATTATACAATTTAATTTCATCCAAAACATCTGTCGCAGTTTTTTGTGCCAAGCTCTTTCTCGAATTCGCACCTGCCGTGGCCATATATCCTTTGTTGGTTGCATCTTTCAAGATTGCTCCTGCTGCACTTGCCTGTTTATTAACTTTTACAGCATAATCATACCACTTGGTCTTATTACCATCGGTATCAAGTAATCCACTTGCTGCAGTTTTATCATCATAATCCACAAAATCTGCAGGTTTCATTAACGGAAAGTATTCTAATTCTTTGACACCAAATGCCAAAAGCATATTTGCATTCCATAGGTACTCCCCTTCTGTATAGGTACATTTAATAGGTTGGTTCGCCGTATTACTTACAAAACCTTCTCCATTCTGTACGAAGCCACGAAGATCTACCTTTTCATCACTTTTCTTCTCCTGCACCTCAGCAGCATGCTTTTCAATTGCTAACTGCCAGAAAAACTGTGCTGCATTCTTCTCTACATCATCTCCTGTTTTACCTCTATTAAATGGATAATTGGTTGCAGTAACAAATGTCAAACCAAGTTTAGAAACCAACTCATTTACATATTCATTAAACTCGTACTTGTGCTTTTCGTAATTGTATTGATTATCCGGAATAGAATAAGCATTTGTCCACATTTCAAGGGTTCTACCATTTGCTGCTGTTACTTTCTTTCCTTCTGTAAATAATGTTGTATAATCATCAATATAATCAGGCCAAGGCTGATTATTTACCTTTGGTGTATAAGTTTCAGATTTCGGCTCATCCACCACAAACAAGCCGCCAAAGGCCTGATAATTTTCATATGGTGCAATAGCCTTCTTAACAGTCTCTTCCGTAATTGATTTAGGATTTGCTTTTGCTTTTTCAATCAAGTTTTTGTCCTGCAGAAGAACTGTCATACCATATTTCTGTGCCAGCGCAATTCCTTTATATGTTTTGAAACGGCTGCTTGCATCATCAGAGAATTTAGATTCAGTATTGATGATTTTGGTAATACCGGCTTCTCTTAGTGCTTTATATACATCTTCTTCAATCAACTTGTCTTGTGGATCATGGAATCCGGAAATTTCCATCTTCGATATATAAGCTCCAACAATCTTTTTTCGTACCACTGTCACATCTTCTTTATCTACAGCACCACTGTAGTCGGCATCGCAGGTGCGAACATCTGTTTGCATATACTTTCCTTTCAAAGTCGCATCTTTTGCAAGTTTCAAGGTCCTTACCATGTCAGATGCCTTGGATGCTGCACGAAAGAGTACCACATTTTGTTTATATTCTGATACCCCATCATGGAAGATTATCATGTAATCTCCCACATCTTTTAAAGTGTTAGTAAAACCAGTAATTTCTTCATATCCACCGCCAACTGTAGATCTTTTTCTTACCGCTTTCACTTCGCCGGCGATGGTATAGGAATCATTCATCGCTAAATCATGGTACAATACCGGAAGTTCTTTCATAGAAGCTGTTAAAATATAACTTTTCAACTGTCTATCCTTATAAGCTTCTAGACTCTCACCAAGATTCTGATCAAAGGTTGTATATGCAATCTTATTGCTCATGGTATTTGCAACATTATAGATTACAATCGGTGCCTGATTATATAAAATGTCATTGAAGGATAGATATACCAAAATATTGTTATTTACTTGTTCAATATCAATCTGCCAGGTAAATTCTGTTTCATTAAACTTCTCTAATCCTACTGATGCTGCACTGATATTAAATACATAATCATAATCAATGGTACCGAAATGCCAAAGCACCATCATGTCCGTTTCAGATGTTAATTTCATCATCAAACCAGGCACTGCATCCTCCGTCTGTCCATACTGTAATTGATGAATACCTTTCTCCACCTCATCATGAAATGTCATCGTCTGTGTTAACGAGGTGTTTACTAATGTCCCTAACGTCGGATGTTCTCCACCTATACAAGATAACTTTAGTTCCGGTGCTGAAGATGTTGTGATCTTACCTTCATTAATAATTCCTTCATTCCAATCCGAGAAATGAATCTTGGTTAAACCAATTGGAGTTGTATTTCTCATGGAATACAGCGTAATATTCGCACCTTTCATCAGTCTAATGTTGGTACCGAAGTTTTGTTTTGCAACTTCTCCAGTAAACCAATCATCTATAAAACATCCGTTAATCCATATACCAATCTTAGCATCGTCTTTATCAATATTCTGCATAGAGATCTGTACTTTGAATTTCTGGCCTACAAAAGAAGTAAGTCCGTAGTATGCCGGTGTCAATGTATAACTCTTCAAAGTATCTGTTTCATTCTTAATAGCAACAGTTAAGCTTCCATCACTATCGTTTTTTAATGAAACATATGCACCAGAAGAAGCTTCTGTATCTCCATAGCGAAGTTCTGCTCCTGCTATCATGCTGAGCTCTCCGGTAAAGAGTGTATTATTCAGTGTCTCTAATCCGGTATTGGCTCTTGTTTTTGCATCGCTACGTAAATCATAGGTCTGTGCGCCATAACCAAATTCTTCCCAAGAAAGTGCTGTAAGGTTCGTTGGAATTTTTACATCCTCATTCGGAATAGTCACACTACCAAGATAACATGCATTCAATTGATTTCCCAATGTAAATCCATTTGCCAAAACCACAATCGGTTTCTCTACGAGGATATTATTCACATACACATCAACAATAGCACTAGTTGTTGTAACTTCTCTTGTTTGAATTTTTAAAGTAAATCTTGTATTTGCGAATTCACCAATACCATATTTAGATGCATCATCACTCGGTATACTCACTTCATCGATTTTAAATCCATTTGCTCCTATACGGAACGCACCATCCTTCACTCCAATTTCTATACCTACATTATGGTCTTGAGCGATATATCGAATACCCGATTCATCAGAAAAGATTATCTCTCCAACAAATTCTGTATTATTTAAACCTTCCAATCCGGTTACAGCTTTTGTATGTACCCATGGATCAGTATCATTATAAACAGTTCCTTTTTCAAAACCGAAATCACTCCAGCTAATCGGTGTTAAAACCTCACTCGCTTTATATACCATTACAGATCCATCTAGAGAAAAAATATTGCTTCCCAATTTAAATTTATACGTTGCATTCGTATCATCTTGCTTTGTCAAATGTGACTGTTCAATAATTGCTTTTCCATTTAACCAAATACTGAGTGTTGCTTCGTCCGAAGTCATCTTTGTCATACGGATGCGCAAAGTTAATCTCTGTCCCACAAAACTTGTAACATTATAGTTTGCTGCTAGATCTGGTGAAATTGAAATCTTATCTTCCAGATCAAAATAATTTGCATCAACAAAAAATGTTCCATTACTAACGCCAATTTTTAATCCTGATAGCCATGATTGTGTAGTTCCAACTCCGCAGCTTGCATATAATATCGTACTATTATCCTCAAATATTATATCGCCACTAAATTCCGTATTATCTAGAGTATCCTTGCCTTCCAATTTCTTTGCAGAATTGTATTCTTCTCCCTTTACTGCTGTATAAACAGTTCCGCTTTGCAATCCAAAGTCTTTCCAGCTAATTTCAGTCAATACATTTGATGATTCATAGATTGTTCCTCCACCTACCCAGTTGTTATCATTAAATGCGCCCGGTGCGCCGAAAGAAATCGCCTGTCCAACTTCAAAATGCACCTGACTTGCATTACTCCAACTAGTCAGTTCAAAATCGTCTACTTTACTATCATTGACATAGATAGTTGCCCGAGCAGAGGTTTTTTCAACCTCTCTCATTTCTATCCTTAATGTAAATCTGGTCTTAATAAACGTTTTTAATTTAAACTTATCTGCTGAATATGTATATTTCGCATGCGGTACATCACTTACACCATTGATAATCATGGTCTGACTTCCTACTAAAAGATTACCATCTCCATCTACACCAATGGTAAACCCATGACCACCAGTAGATGTCGCATAGCGGAACCCTCCATTTGCCGGCATGGAAATATCACCTTCAAAGCAGGTATTATTTAAACTCTGACCATAAGAGAAGCTTCTCATGTTATCGTAGTTATTTGCACCTGCAGCTCCAGCATAAGTCGAGCCAAATTTCATGCCACTAAAATCTTCCCAGCTAATACGCTTTAATGGAACCTCATATGGTGTAACGGATGTTCCCGACGCGCACACGCACATTGCTTTACCAATGTTAAGCCCATCATAACCTTTCAAAGTAAAAGTATGTAGAAAGAACCCATTTATCCATATCGCAACATCTGCACTTGCTTTTAATACGCCTGTCATCATGATTTTTAAAGTAAATCTGTCAGAGAAACTTGTCAAACCATACTCTGATGCCTGCGATGCAGAAATTGTTTTATCGAGACCTGAAAGTATCTGTGTTCCCAAAATCAAATCGCCATCCTCATTGATTTTAAAGCTCATACCTTGATTCGGAAGTTCTCCCGCATAGAGAAATTCAGAACCTTTATTAATCTGAATATCCCCCTCAAATACAGTAGCATCTAATGTATCTGCATTATAATAACGATAACTTTCATATCCATTCTCATCATTTGGTTTTATATACGATTTTTCATATTCAACACCAAAATCTTTCCATGTGATTTTTTTTACATTACTTGGCATCGTTGGACGAATTACAACCTTACCAAAACCGGGGCTACAATAAGTGCCCACATTGCTTTTGGTCATTTCAAACGAATCACCTAATTGGATGCCATTAATATATACTGTCGCCACATAGTTTTCTATACGAATTTTAACCGTGAACTGTTGATCTGCAAATTGTGACAAGCCATATGTTGACGCTTGCTCTGCCGAAACAAAAGCTTTCGCTTCTCCTGACGTATGATCAGTTAACACTAAGGAACCCTCACTGTTAACCATAATTCCTAACCCCTGTATCCAATTAATTCCGCCATAACGCAATTCAGCGTCGTATGCGAGAATAATATCGCCTTCAAATTCTTTATTATTCACACCTGAAGTTAGTGACTTACAACTCTCCCATCTAGAAGCAGTTCCTTCATAGATAGTATTATTCTCATAGCCAAAATCCGTCCACGTAATCTTCTGCAGTTCCTCTTCTGCCTTTGCTTCCTCAACATTGTTTACCAAGTTAATTCCGCTAAAATTACTGATGGTAAGCACAAATACAAGAATACAAGCCAATACTGCTTTCATTCTTTTCTTCACGCTACCTCCTCCTTTCTCACTACCTTTCGTAGCTTTCATACAAGGAGAGGAAAGCCCTCCTCTCCCATTATCATAGTTCTAAGTTAATAAAGAAGCAAAACTGCTTCCCCGGCTCCTAAGGCACAAGATACCTGAGAGGCCGTAAGTGTCTTGGTGACACCGTTATGAATCACGGTTACTTCCTTCGCGCTATCAAAAGAAGCTGTCACACGATTGGTATTCTCCGTATCTGCATTGAAATTCACAATATACATAGCCTGTTTGCCTGCATATTTGCTATCTGCATCCATCTCAAAGCAGCCTACAAAAGCGCCATACGTTTCATCTGATGAAGTTACAGTCGCTCCCGCATAGGAATCTACCACATTCATTTTAATGGTTGCGATATTCAGCCCTTTATTACAGGTAATCTTCTTGATTACATCTGTTCCTTTAGTTTTTGCATACCCGCCGGTTGCCATATATCCTTTGTTGTTTGCCTGCATGAGAATATCTTCCACTGCATCCACTTGTTTTGCTACTTCCTGTGCCCAGGTATAATAAGGATGTAATCCACTCTTTACCGGATTTCCCTTGCTATCCAACAGACCGCTTGCGCAGCTTCCGTCTGCATAATTTTGCAAACTATCCGGATGTACCAATGGAAAATATTGAAGTCCTTTGGATCCAAATGCTAACCCAACATTGGCATTCCATAGGAATTGCCCTTTCTTATAGTTTCCATTTGGTTCCAACTCAAAGCCTTCCCCTGCCTGTATAAAGGTTCGGAAGGAAAGTCCTTGCTTATCTGCCACATCTTTTGCCATGGCAAGATTCATAAAATAAGTATCAGCCGTATTCTCTACACAATATTTGTGATGGCTGTTAATATAAGCATCTTCATACTCATCCCAGAATGGATAAGAGGTAAAACTTACGACCGATGGCTGCATAGTATCAACCAATTCATGGAAGTACATATAGTACTCATAAGTCTGGGAACGATTACTAAAAAATCCTGCTCCCCCGAAGGCATTGGTCCATCCTGGAATTCCTGCATCATGGATAGCTTTTGCCATGGATGCATAATTCTGAATGTACCTTTCATCTCCGGAACCTGTTATATAATTCATAGATTTCGGCTCATCTACCATAAATAAGCCTGCAAAGGATTGATAATTTTCGTAATATTTGACTGCCTCTTTGACCATTTCTACCGTGACTGTCTCACCTGCCACGCCTTTGGCATGGAGTCTCTCGTCCCTTACCAGGACGGAGATTCCATACTTCTGTGCATATGCCAATTCCTGATAGATCAGGTAGCGATCGTTAGAGCGGTCTGTATAAGACATATTACTTTCAATAATCTGTGTAATGCCGGCTTCTTTCAGCGCCCGATACGTCTCCTCTTTGATCATGGAAGCTGTTGGGCTAAAGAAACCTGCAACCGGCATTTCTACTTTTTTTCGTAACGTCCAAGTAACATATCTGCAATCGATTTTACATCAAGAACATCAATAATATCGTTGTAATCGATATCGCAGAGACGTACTTTATTCTTGAAGTAGTCTTCTTTCTTTGCTTGTTCTTTTGCAATCTTGGTCGCTCTCATGTATTCTTTTAAGTCTACATCACCAAAGGTGTAAATTACGACTTCCTGGATATATACAGCAGTCTCATCAGAGTAGGTCAAACGATAATCGCCTGCTTCTGATAAGCTATTCACATCTGTACTTGTAATTTCTTCCCAGTTATCTCCTACTTTCGTTCTCTTTTCCAATTTATCTAAGGTATAAGAGAATGTATAAGCGCCTTCTGTCAGATCGTGATTTACATCCGGAAGTGTCTTTTTCTCCAAATCCGGAAGTGTTACATCTCCACCTTCTGCACTGATACAGAGGTAATTACCGATCTCATA
>CAYVDA010000008.1:16597-49095 GCA_964450635.1 uncultured Faecalimonas sp.
TCAGACTTTTCGTCTCGTCATAGACTTTGTTATTTTCCCATGGACTTGGTGAACCGTGATAGGTTGTTCCTTTTACAAATCCAAAGTCTTCAAATGTGACATTGGTAAGTTCCGGTGTTGGTTCCGGATTCTCACTCTTTGCTTTTTTGGTTGTAATAGAACCTGTCGTTATACACAGACTCATTCCATTTCCCATTGTCCAATCATTTGACATCTGAGAAACATTTCCTTTTTCTAATACAGCAACATCGTTGATATAGACACTTAATACACCTGCTGTTCCTGTATATTCTGTCATCTGGATCTTCAAAGTCATCTGTGAACCAACGAAACTATCCAAGCCATATCGGGAAGCATCTGTTGCCGCTATGGTTGTGGTTGGCACGTTGATTGTTCCACTCTTAATTACAAAGTCACCATTTTCCACACCGATATCAATACCGATTGTATGATTCTTCGCTGCATAACGGATCAGGGAATTATCTGCAAATACCAGATCTCCGACTACTTCTGTATCACCGAAGTGTTCTCTGTTGCTTAAATATTTCATATTTTCCCAAGAATCAGTTCTACCATTGTAGGTGTTGTCATAACCAAATCCTAAATCTTCCCAAGTCAATTTCACCAAGGTCGGTTCCGGATTCGGTGTTGGTTCTGGATCTGGTTCGAGAAGTGTTACATCTCCACCTTCTGCACTGATACAGAGGTAATTACCGATCTCATAACCACTGTTCACTGTATTAATTTCAACCACTGCTACATTTACATCATTGATTGTAATGGTCATAGTCTCTGTTGTAGCTGTCTGGTTGGTTCTTGCAATCGCAAGGGTAAATGCTTCATTTGCAAAGCTCTTCAAGCCATACTTCGATGCATCTGCTGCCGAAATGGTTGTAGCTACTACTGTTACTCCGACCGCATCTGCGATTAAGTTGCCCTCTCCATCTACTTTTACACGAACACCATGATTCCATGCGCGTGCACCATAGCGAAGTTCTGAGCCTGGCGTAAAGAGAATCTTACCGCTTAATTTCGTATTGTTCAGACTTTTCGTCTCGTCATAGACTTTGTTATTTTCCCATGGACTTGGTGAACCATGATAAGTTGTTCCATATACAAATCCAAAGTCTTCAAATGTTAATTTCGTTAATTCTTCTGCCTGTACTTCTGCTGTCTTTTGTAACATGCCGAATCCGTTCCATGTGCTCAGTGTCATCGCCAACACTAATACCAATGATAAAATTGCTTTGATTTTCTTTTTCATCATGTTCCCTCCTTGTAAGGCAAACTATCTTGCGCTTCTAGCCTTTGATTCCTCCGAGTGTCAGGTTCCCCAGCAGTCGTTTATGACAACACATAAATAGCACTAATACCGGTACTAACGCAATCACCGCTGCAGTCATACGCATCGGTATGGTTGACATCTCGTTGATGGTCGTATAGGCCATATAGTAAACTCCAAGCGAAATGGTTGGTTTCGTCGGGAGATAGATAAGGGGTGTCTGATAATCATTCCAAAATTCAATGAATCGAATCAAGGCGATGGTCAGGAAAGTGTTCTTAGCAAGTGGCATCATGATCTTCGTCATGATCTTCCAGTTGCCGGCACCATCGATGGTCGCCGCCTCCCGGTATGCTGCCGGGATGGATTTGAACTGATTATAAAATACAATGAAGTACATACCCAAGAAGTTGGCTTTTAACAGCCACATTCCCCAGAACTGATCGAAGAGACCAAGTCCTCTGGAAATACGAATTTCCGAAGGCATACTACCTACAATTGGTAATACCATGGTTACGATTACGATAACATATATCACTTTGGATAAGAGGTAATCATAACATGCACACATATACGATGTCACACATGGTATCAGGGTACTAAAAAATGCAGTACCAATGGCATAGATCAGAGAGTTTATAAGCATCTCTCCCATAGGAATATTGACGGTTCCATCTGCCGTAAAGACCGGAATGCTGAACCGCTCATAGACTGCGCCATAATTCCACACCCATTCTTTTGGCAAGCCAATTACATTGATTCGGAAATCCGGCTGTCCTTTGAAGGATGTAATAATTCCCCAGATAATCGGACCAAAGAGACAGATGGTATAGGCAATCAGACCTACTAACATCAGCACTTTCATCGGAGACCAATGGGCTTGTGTTTTCATATTCTTCTTCATTCCATTAATCCTCCTTCGGTCCATATTTCTCTAATAAATGTTTCACAAGTAAGGTAAGTGGTACCACTACCACTGTCATAAGAAGACCCATTGCCGACAGAATCGGATACTCTGCCACTGACTTGGCACCTAAGGTCTTCGCATAGAAGTAATAACCATAGGTCTGTACCCCATTCGGTGCACCGGATCCATAGAAGGAATACAGGTTAATCTGGTTTGTGAAGATACCTGCTACTCCGGTAAAGAGGAACATGCTCAATGTCGGGAAGATCATTGGCAACGTAATGTGCCAGAACTCCTGCAATGTGCTTGCTCCGTCCAGCTGGGCGGATTCCACAACTTCTTGTGAAATCCCGCTCATACTGTTGGTATACATCAATACGTTTGCTCCAAATCCCATGAGGATGTTATAGAACATCAAACATCCAAATCGGGTCTCTGAATTTTCCAATAATCCCAGCATTTCTACGTTGAAATACTGCATGGCAATACTTGGCATCGCTCTTTCAAAGAAGAACTGGAAGATGGTTGCCATTACGATTGCGGACATAATGGATGGTAAAAACAAAATAACTCGAAAGGCTCCGCTTAATGGTAACTTCTTATAGATATAATAGGAGAAGAATAATCCAAGCGGAATTCCTAGTGCCGTCAGAATGACATATGCCATCAAAGACACCTGCAAGACAGGAAGTAACTCTGTTGCACTGGTCATAGAGTGAAATGCATTCTTAATATTGTCAACTGTCCAGGTAATGGTATCATTTGCCACATCGATTTTCTGAAATGCCATCAAAATCGAGTTGACATTTACGCCAATATAGAAGATGCAGAACTGAATCACCGGGAACGCCATCAAAAGGCAATAGAATAAGAAATTATTTCTTTTTGTTTTATTTTTCAACATCTTCTATTCGCCTCCTTCTCTCTGAAGTTTCGGACATGGTTTGTTATCTTTCATTGTCCAGAACTCATTTTCCCAATTTAATTTTTTCGCCTGCATCAAAGCGTCATAACTAGCATACGCACCATAGATGTCTTGCAGTGTACCACCCACCAAGTTGGATTCTGACTGCGCAATCTTATCTGCTCCTACTGCATAGAATCCATCGTGTTTCTGGTAACTATACCATAAGTTACCGAGTGCATAGCCGGCTAAGCTGCCGCTTGGCAATGGAGTCTCATATTCTACAATGACTTTCTTATGGCTGGTGATACCATAGGTTGCAGAGCCAAATACGGAAGTTGCTCCAACTCCGGTTACCGGATTGATACCGGTAATGGTAATCTGTACGTAGACATTTTCCATGGTTCCTTTTGCATTGGTTGCAAGGAATCCGCCCTGTCCGCCATGCTGTGCATGGAAGAAGGATACGTTCTTAATCACACCATCTCCACCGAATCCATATCCGATGAATGCTCTTCCTCCGGAATCTCTGGATGAAGTCTTCATATTGTAGATACCGAATCCGTGTCCATCGAAGGTTCCGACGAATTCATCATTTTCGTTAGTAGAATCCAATTTCGCATCATACTCGCCTTCGCATACGATATGGTTACAGAGGATATAACGTCCTTTTCCTGCATTTGCTGCAATCACAGTTCCCATCTGATTTAAATCTGCTTCTGTCTTGACAGCCCAGGTACATACATCCACCGGAATGGTGATGGTTACCATGGCACTGTCACCTTTGAAGGATGCTACGATCTTCTGCTCTCCCATTGCAGTTAATAGTTCGCTCTTTACGGATAAAATATTTTCTGCAAAGGTACTGTCTGCTAACGTAACGCCCTCTAAGGTTGCGCTAAGAAGTGTCATATCTTTTAAATCTGCTTCGTAAGCTGCAAGATCAATTTCCACCCGCTCTTTTCCATGTAATCCCAATCCTGCGAACTGGGTCATGGTCAGGTTTTTACTAACCATAACTTTGGTTGTTAATTTCACAAACTTGCTGGTATCTAATACGGAACGAACCGTTACTTCAACGATGGTTCCTGCTTTTACTGTATCCGGTACCGTCAATTTGTGATCTTTTACGGTAATGCCCATGCCGGTAAATTTAGAACCTATAATTGTCTGATCCATTAAACCAGCACCTTCAATGGCTACGGTAGAACCGGCAGCCACGGTCTCCGGCAGGCGAACCTGCGGGAGACTGACTTCTTTCCCGATTAAACGAGTCGGATATGGGATATGATTCTTCACAGTCCAGAAGGAGGTATCCCATCCGTTTAAGTTCTCTGTTGCGGATGAAAAATCACCATAGTTCTTATATGCTTTGAAGGTATCTTTCAATCCACCATTTAGGTCTGTGGTCGTTGATGCTACCTGATCAAGACCTACTACATATAATCCCTGATGTTTGTTATAACCATGGAACAACTGCCATACTGCATGGCCGGTCTTTGCACCGTCCGGAAGTGGATTCTTGTATTCTACAACCACATGTTTTGTGCTAAATACACCATAGGTTGCAGATACTAATGCAGAAGTTGCATCTTCATAAGTTCCTGTGGTTGCACTTGTAATAGTAAGTTGCATGTATACATTTTCAATGGTTCCTTCACCGGTTGCTGCAATCAGACCACCGGCTCCGCCGTGGCTTGCATTGACGAAGGATACATTCTTCACAATACCGGCTCCGCCTAATTTAGAACCAACCAGACCACGATTAGAACTATCCCGGTCACTGGTTTTAAAGTTCTCAATCTTGTATCCACGACCATCGAAGGTTCCGTTAAAGTCTGTGGAAATATTTGCATCATAGGTGCCTTCGCAGGTAATGTCTGCTGCTAATACATAACGTCCTTTTCCACCATTTGCTTTGATCACAGATGCCATACGATTTAAGTCTGCCTCTGTCTTGATTGCCATGGTGCATACATCCACATTAATGGTGACGGTATAAAGTGTGGTATCGTTCTTCATCAAAACGGTCACTTCTTTTCCACCCATAGAAGCAAAGGTTGCTTTGTCTAAGGTTAAGATACCGTCTTTGTATGTTGCGGTCTTGAAGGCTGTCTTATCTAAGGTTGCACTGACAATGCTGCATCCTGCAACTTTGCTTGCCTGTGACCGAAAATCAATTGCTACTGTCTTCGCATCATCTGCTTCGATGTCTCTAACACCTTGTAAGGTGAATGCTTCAGAACGAATAACTTGGGTCTGAACGGTCATCTTCTTAGAGCTGTCAAATGCAGAAGATACGGTCACTTTAATGGTCGTTCCCACTGCGATGTTATTCGGTACACGAATGATTCCATCTTTGACAGTCACGCCTAGCTTCTTACTGTTTGCGTCTAAAACTGCATTATCATATACGGTAAGACCGATGATCTCGATCTTCGCTCCTCGTCCGGTATAACTTGGAATGCTGACATTCGGTTTGGTTCCGGTACGTTTTCCAAGGTGCTTCGGATATGGCACGTTATTGGTCACTTTCCAGAAGCTGCTGTCCCAAGACTTGCTGTTAATATTGGCGCTAATGAAATCGCCATAGTTTGCAAATGCTGCATAGGAATCTTCCAAGCCACCGCCAAGGTTATTCTCGGAAGCTGCTACTTTATCGCATCCTACAACATATAAATTCTGATGTTTCGCATATCCGTAATGCATAGACCAGATTGCATGACCAGTCTTGGCATTGTCCGGAAGACTCTGCATATATTCTACAACTACATTCTTGGTTGTGTAGGTACCAACTGTATTACATGCTAAGACTGCTGTTGCACCATCATACTGATCTACGGTACATCCGGTAACGGCAATCTGGATGTAGATGTTTTCCATAAGACCATCGGAGTTGGTTGTAAGGAATCCGCCTGCTCCGCTGTGTTTTGCATTCAGGAAGGAGACATTGCGAATCATACCTCTCGGTCCCATTTCTCGTCCTACGAGTCCTCTGGTAGAACTATCTACCTCTGCTGTCGTCAGATTATAAATGGTATAGCCATGACCTTCGAAGGTTCCGTTGAATATCGTTGTGATATTTCCGTTGTAGGTTCCCTTACAGGTAATATCATTTGCCAAGACGTAACGTCCCTCGCCATCATTTTTCTTGATGTTTGCAGTCATCTTATTTAAGTCTGCTTCACTCTCGATTGCCATGGTACATACATCTACGTTCACATTTACAATCACAAGTTCATCAGAAGATTTGAAATATGCCTGCAATACTCTCTCGCCCAGTTCTCCAAGGCTCTTTCTCGGCACTGTCAGAATACCATTCTTATAGGAAGCGCCGCTGACTGCATTGCCGCCAATGGTAAGGTCTGTCATGGTCAGGTTGCCTTTTAACTGGGACTGTTTGCTAAGATCTAACGTAAATTTGGTTGATCCTGTCTTTTCAATTACATGAACCTTGCTTACGTTTACTTTCTTTGAAGTCAGAACGGTGGTCTTTACAGTTGTCTTCTTAGAAGCATCAAATGCTGATTCTACCGTAATCTTCAAAACAGTTCCGGATGGTACATTCTTCGGAATGATCAGATAACCATCTTTGACCTTGATACCATATTTCTTCATGGTCGCGTTAACCACAACTTTGTCGCATAAGGTCAATCCATCTAATTTCACACTGCTGTTTCTTCCTACGTAAGTTGGAAGGGTTACCTTCGGTGTGGTTGCTTTTCTCTGGGTCAGGCGTTTTGGATATGGCACTTTGTTGGTCACTTTCCAGAAGGAAGTATCCCATACTTTTGTGCTGATATTTGCCTGAACAAATTCTCCATAGTTGACATAGGCTGCATAAGAGTCTTTCAAACCACCGCCTAAGTCGTTATATTCTGTTGCTACTTGTGTCTCACCGATTACATATAAGCCCTGGTGTTTGTTGTAGCCATAATGTAACTGCCATACTGCATGTCCGGTCTTCGCATCTGCCGGAAGGGAGTTCATGTATTCTACTACTACGTTTCGTGTATTAAACACACCATAGCAAGAAGAAGCCAGAACAGAAGTTGCATTATCATAACTATCTATCGTTGTCTTGCTTACAGAAATCTGTACATAGATATTTTCCATGGAACCGGCTGCCTGCGTTACCAGGAAACCACCTTTTCCACTGTGTTTTGCATTGATAAATGCTACATTCTTAATAGCACCTCTCGTACCTATTGACCAACCAATTAAACCTCGGTTTGCGCCGTCACGATCCGATGTCTTCATATTCGTAATGGCATATCCATGTCCTTCAAAGGTTCCGTTGAATTCCACGCTTGTGTTGGCATCATAGGTTCCTTTGCAAGTAATATGATTGGTTAAGACATAACGTCCTTCTCCTTTATTCTTAGTAATTACGGAACCTAATTTATTCAGTTCTGCTTCGTTACTAATGGAGTAGGTACATACATCCACGCATACATCTACAATAATCAGTTTGGAACCGGATTTGAAGTATGCCTGCATGGTCTTTTCTCCAAGCTCTCCCAAATAAGAAGTCTTAATGGTAAGCTTGTTGTTCTTATAAGTTGCATCGCTGATGGTTCTGTCTCCCAAGGTGACATCTGTCAGCGTTGCCCCTTTCAGTAAGGATTTCTTATCTTTTAAGTCCACCGTAAAGGTCTTTCCTGCATCTTTTTCTACTGCAGTCACTTTGCTGATGGATACTTTCTTAGAAGTAAGTACCGTCGTCTTTACTGTGGTCTTCTTAGACGCATCAAAGGCAGACTGTACGGTAATATTAAGAACTGTTCCTGACGGTACATTCTTCGGAATCACCAAAGCACCATTTTTGATCTTAATCTTGTATTTGCTCATGGCACTATTCGTAATGACACGATCGTAAATGGTAAGGCCATCTAAGGATACTGTAGAATCTGTTCCTACATAAGTCGGAAGTTTCACCTTCGGCACGGTTCCTTTTCTTGCCTCTAACCGTTTCGGATATGGAATCTGACTGGTTATTTTCCAGAATTTATCATCCCAGCTCTTTACGTCTTTTTTGGCATCTACGAATTCTCCGTAGTTGACAAATGCAGCATAATCATCTGTAAGTCCACCTTTCAGATCATTCTCATTTGCTGCTACCTTGTCACATCCGATGACATAGAGTCCCTGATGTTTGGCATAACCGTAATGTAACTGCCATATAGCATATCCGGTTACAGCATCTGCCGGAAGGGATGCGGTATATTCTACAATTACATTCTTTGATGTAAAGATACCAAATGTATTGGATGCCAATACGGCGGTCGCTCCATCATAGCTATCTACTGTGCAATCTGTAATCGCAATCTGAATATATACATTCTCCATCTTACCGGCTGCACTGGTTACAATAAAGGCACCTGCGCCGCCATGTTTTGCATTGACAAAGGAGATATTCTTTATAACACCTCTGTCTCCTAACGATTTACCAAGAAGTCCCCGATATGCGCCTTCGGTATCGGCTGTCTTCATATCGAAGATCACATAGCCATTTCCATCGAAGGTTCCGTTAAAGTCTGCTTCCAAACCGGACTTGTAACTTCCTTTACAATGAATATCTGCAGATAATGCATAATATCCTTCCCCTTTGTGCTTCTTTGCTACAGAAGGGAATTTGTTCAAGGTTGCTTCATCTTTGATTGCCATGGTAACAACCATAGAATCTGCAATATATTTTACTTTGCTGGTCTGTACTACCAACTCTCCCTTGGTTCCCATCTCCGGAAGTTTCTTCGCATCTAAGGAAATGGAATTTCCATTTGCGCCACCTTTTTTCATGACATCTTTGTCTGCGAAGGTAACTTTCTCAACGGTTCCCTGATTCCATTTGCTTGATGAAATCACGTAATTATTCGCTGCTTCAATATATACCGGATCCATGGTAAGTTCCGGACGATAAACATTGACTTTGATTAACAGTTTGGACTCTTTGTACAAACCGGTAACCTCTGTCTTACCCGCACTTTTTGCTGTAATCTTGCCATTCTTCTCCAAGGAAGCAATTGCTTCTTTGCTATTTTCCCAAGTGAATTTGGCATCTTTTACAAGCTTTTCTTTGTCATATACTTTAACAATCGGTGTGATGCTGGTAATGTCTTTTTCTGTTGCTACCAGTCCTAAGTCTACCTGGAAGCATCCTGCGGACATCTTCATATTCGGGCTTTCGAACATAACATCTACATCCGTTACACTTACATTTAATTCTTTTACTAAGACTGTATCCTTATAGGTTGTACTAACCACATAGGATGTGTCTCCATATTTCAGTCCTGTAATAACAGCACTGTTGCCGGTCTGTTTCATGGATACAACATCTTCTGCTGCTCCTTCACCCAACTGCCAATCACAGGCTACATCTTCTTCTACTGTCTCGCCCTGCCACGTAATACGTGGGGAAACAGTAAAGGAATAATCCAAGCCGATTGCCACGTTGTTAAAATCCAATTCCAATACCGGCGGAACATCGCTCTCTTCCATCTGTTCCGCAATCGGTTTTTCTACTGGTTTGACTGGCTGGCGATGATTCATCACAATGATTCCTGCCACGATTGCCGCAACCAATAAGATTGCGATACAGCTGATCAGGGTCACTGTTTTCTTAGTCATCTTTCCTTTCATAATCTTCCTCCAATCATTTGCCTGCTTATTTTAAGCCCCATGCCTCATAAGTATAAGTCAATTCGCCGCCATCTCCTTCTTTCATACGAGAGAAGTTCAAGCGCTGGGCATCTTCTTTGAATGACTGTCTCATCTCAGTTAATTTCTCTTCCGAATAAGTACCGGAGTAATGTTCCATCAACGCAAAACGCATGAACATACTTTCTTTGGTAATTCGGTTCTTTAAGTTCTGATAGAGAACTCTGTCCTCTTTATATGCTTCTGCTTTTTTATAGGCTTCATCAATAAGATCCAACCAATGCTCTAGTGTATTCTTCGGCCAGAATTTTGCTACAGAAATCTGTGCATAGACGCCACCGTCTAACTCTGCCGGATAAGCATCTTCTAAGTAACGCAT
Source organism: uncultured Faecalimonas sp. (assembly GCA_964450635.1). Taxonomy (GTDB): domain Bacteria; phylum Bacillota; class Clostridia; order Lachnospirales; family Lachnospiraceae; genus Faecalimonas. The sequence continues at coordinate 26,727 of CAYVDA010000008.1, forward strand.
CCAAGCACGAAGTTCATCAAAATACGTCCGCATCGGTTCTGCTGCATCCAAGTAATAGTTGGTAAAATACTCATCTACAATCTCATTATAATCCCGGTTCAGATCAAAGACTGCACAACTGTTAATATAGTCTTTGAAATCTGTAAATGCAGTTGATGCAGATGCATTATGTTGATCCTGTCCCATAATATATACCGCTCCGGTATCTACACAACGGCGATAGGTCTCATACATAGAATCCCATGAATTATATGGATACATATAATATTGGAAGTTGGTCTCATATAACCAGCAATATAATTCACTACTACAAGCTGCCCAACCCTGAATCATGTTATCATACAGATCGTTCTCATCTTCATAGTAGGTATGGTTAAACTGTGAATCAATCGGTGCATAGAATACAGCCACATTCTCATCACATACCACACTGTCGTCGATCGGCGAATAGGTACCGTCTGCATTCTGTACAACCGGTGGCTGTGCCATAGCAAGATAAGCAAAGAACATAATGGTAACCGGACGTTTCTTTGCGCCTGTCTTATCTGCTTCCTTCTGAAGTCCAGCCTGTACTTTCTTATTAATCTGATTGGTAAACTTCACTGCTGCAGCCGCATCTGAATTATTATACTTTTCAGAGGAAGCTGTACAAGCTTTACACTGACATACATTCGGATGGTCCATGATGGTAATAGCTGCAAATAACGCATCTGTGTTGAGTTCCAATTCCTTCAAAATTCGGTCAGCAATGATGGTCGTCATGGCATCTACTTCTTTGGCATCCCCATGGCCTGTATAGCAAAGGTCATTGCCGGCTGTCGAATACCACTTCGGATGCTCATTCCGATACTTCTCCATCGGGAGGAAATTCAAGCTGTTATGCCAAGGATTTCCATCAATCGATAAGAATCCGGTGGTGGTAAATCCCATCATATAGGTCTCTTCCGGTTCGTCTGCAGAGTTGTGCATCCGGTGGAAGAACGGGATATCCGGTGCTTCGATAATCTCCATGTCCGGCATAATCTTGCCGTCTTTATCAAAATCTACCGCATCTAAGGCATACATCTTATATCCTAAGACATTGCGCAAAAATGCAAGCATCATGAATCTGGCTCCGGAATCATAGTTACTATTCATAAATACATTATCGCCTACGGTCTTAATGTAGTAACCTTCTACACCAAGGTCATCTTCCGGCATGGTAAGCCCTGCATGTTTGAAGAGTTCCGGCACATTCATGACAATGAATTTGCCATCTTCTTTGTAATCCTTCATCTTCGCCGTCTTCAAGGCGCATCCTGTTGCCATCTCTACATATTTAATTAAGTAGTAAGCCGCTTCCTGTGTCTTTTCATCCTCGCCTGCAATCACTTTGTATTCGGACTTTCCATCCGTTACAAAACTGCGGTCCCCTTCTGTTACCGTAATCTTATGCAAGGAATTCTCCAGTTTGTGGACCTCCGACACCTCTACCGGATTGGTCGGCGTTACTTTGCTGGAAGTATTGCCACCGGCACACCCGGTTAGTGCCAAGATTGCTGCCAGGAAACCGGCACAGAATCTATTTTTCTTGTTCATCATCTTGTTTCACCTCATTATTTCGCTGTGACGGTAATCGTCCACGACTCATTCTGGACATTGCCCGCCTCATCCACAGCTAACACGATCCATTTGTATGTGCCCGCTTTGGTAGCTTTAACTGCATTGGAATTATCCGGTAAGAGTTTGACTACTCCGTTCGGATCCTCTATATATCTTCTCACTACAATCTTATCTGCCTTGGTCTCATTATCTGTCACAGTAATATCCGGAATACACAAGGTATCTCCTACTTTTCCTTCCGTCATCTTCTTCTGCGCCATCTTAATCTCCGGCTTCACGTCATCCACAATATGCATGGTATAGGACATGGAAGAATCTTTCTCACTGTAACCTTCATATGCGGTATACATAACATTGTATTTTCCATAAGCATCTGCCTTAATGACATATTCCTTGGTCGGATCTACATCCTTTAATTCTTTTCCATTCACGTCTTTGAGTACTTCCTTGTCTCGTAATACGGTCATGGTAAAGGTAATATTCGGATTCAATACATCCCCTGCTACTGCAGATGGAAGGGTAATCTCTTCCTGATAGTCATGAGATCCACCGTAATCACCGCGGATTACAATCTTCGGTGCTACTTTATCCATCTTGGAAGAACCAAATGCATGGTTATTCAGAGACAATAACTGGAAGGCTGCCTTCTTTCCTGCTTTTTTAAAGGATACAGACAGATACAAGCTGTCGGAACTAAATTCCGGAAGCTGTGCTTTCTTAATCTTGGTTCCTGCAACATACAGAGAACCTTCTTTGAATTCGATACTGATATTTCCTACGTTACCGATGTTCACACCTTTTTTCAGAATCTGTTTGCCACCGGCCGTCTCCACAAGAAACTCATCTGCTTTGTATGGCAATTCAACATCCAGAACTTCTTCCGGATTTCTGCTGTCTACCAACTTCACAACAATGCTCTCGTAATCGGTCTTTCCCTTGATTCCTTTCAGGGTCATAGAGAAATTCTCTGCCAGTAAGGCGTTCGCGAAAGTCCAGCCGCCATTCGGTTTGGTTGCAGCAAATCCGATCTGATCTGTCTGGGAATAGGTAACTCCATCTCTCACAAAAAAGTTCTCTAATAATACTTTTGCTCTTCCGTTCTCCTGTCCCCAGGTCTTAATTACCGGAAGTTTTACTTCATAAGAAGCATTCTCACATACAAAGATCAAGCTTGCCTGATCCCCGTTCTTATCTACAGTAAATTTGTAAGTATCTCCTGCTTTGACTTCAGTAGTTCCAGCTGCATCTACAATCTTGCCGGTTGCCACTTTCGTCTCTTTCTTTCCACTTCTGTAATCATTGAAGTGTACGGTTGGGAAGATGTATTCACTATCTTCCATCATATATGTATCAAAGGTCAAATCTTCTGCAAGTACCGGCTTGTCTCCGGTCTTGACTTCCATATCAAATTCTGCTGTTGCAGTCTGTCCTGCACAGTCTTTTAATTCATATACCACATGGTATGTTCCGGTCTCCTCCAATCGGAGTCCTTCATCTAAGTCATAGGTCTCACCATCTTTGGTTGCATAGACATGCAAGATTGGCTCTCCACTATAACAGGTGAATTCGTAAGTTCCCGGCACATATTTCTCACCCTGAATCCAGGTACTTGGTGTCTCATGGGTTAAGGTAATGGTCGGTTGTTTTAATTCGTTCTCTGCTTTGACCCAGAGAATCTCCTGGCCTAAGTTGCCGAACTGATCTGTTGCCTCGTAGACAATGGCATAATAACCATATTTGTCTGTCTTAAAGGTACCATCAGTAACATCTAATACTGTATGTCCCGGTGACTGATAGTTATAATAAACTTTGGTTGTCACCTTGCATTCACCACTTGTGATATCTTTCGCTGTTGCTGTCGGAATATATTGATAAGTTCCACCTTTGACAGCTTTTGGCATCTCTTTGTATTTGTTATCCACTGTAATCACCGGTGGTTCTGTATCTTTGATCACTGTCTTCGTAAGATCCAAATTGCCGACTTTTACCAGACAGAAGTTCGCTGTCTTGGATGCATATAAGTCGCCCCATACGCTCAGGTATGCTTTTCCACTTGGAAAACCTTCCCATACGGTATCGAAGAACTTGGAAGAGTCCAGGTCACAGACCAGACTTTCTTTGATACTGACTTCCATATTAGACTGATTCAGTCGGAAACCAATCATCTGCTCATCGCTATATTTGCTGCACAATTCTCCGCCCATTCCGAAGCTGTGGAAAGCAACCGTACCGAAGTATAATTCTTCGTGAATCTGTCCGGTGCTCATCTCCATACCTTTTGCTACCTGACCATCTCCACCTGCTACACAATATGTATATGGGAGTATATCGCTTTCACTTGTCTGCTTTGCTGACATATACAGGTAGACGCTCGGATCTTCTGCATCTGTTAATTTGAAACATAATTTACGAAAATCAGCATGGCCAATCTCATCCGGTGTCGCAAAGGCACGTACCAGCCAATCATCACTGCTCATATTTGCTACATCAATCGGTTCGTTGAAGGTTAATGTATCTCCTTCTGCCAGTCGAACCATCAACCCCTTGGTCTCCTTGGAATGTTCGTATTTTCCATAGGAAGCACTGGTCTCATCCGATGTAAATGTATACAGGTTATTATTTACTACAAAAGTCTCTTCTTCCAGATAAGCCTTCCCCTCTACCTTCGCTGTATAAGTTACGGTATAGATTCCAGGATCTGTCAGCTTCACGACATCTTCTTTGGTAACGGTTCCATCCGGCAGAGTAACTACCGCATCCGCTTCGGCTTTCTTGCCTTCCACAGTCAGCTGTCTCTTTGGAATTTCTACTTCTGATAGCAGCTTGTATTCTTTCTCTAACTTAACCTCTGTCCAGGATGCCTGCGCATATACGTCATATGCTACATGCCCCATTCCAAATACTAAGGTCAGACTCAAGAATGCTGCTCCGATTCTTGTTCTCTTTCTCATAGATGTTGTCTCCTTGTAATTTTGGTAGCGCCAATTCCATTGCCGCTACCAAAACACTCATTTTAATATACTTTTTGACTCCACTTGTCTTTGTTTGCCTTCAGCATTCCGTTGAAGTAGTCTGCTGTGGATACTCCATTTTCATGGAATGCCTGTACCGGTCCTGTATAGGAGGTTCCATTTACTACTGCTTCCCATACTTTCGTAGACTCAAACTGACCGGACTGGTTTACATAAATCGCTTCTGAAGAATATGGATATACGATATCAGAAGATGCTTTTAATTTCAGAACGGAACGTCCGAAGTTGGTCATGCTCTTCATCTGTTCTTCTGTCATCTCATAGTTCAAATCCTTTGGTGTGTTGGTTGTCTGTGTAAACTCAACCAATGACTCATCAGAATTTACAAATTCGATGAAGTCAAGTGCCAATGGTTTCTTCCAGTCTTCCACATTGCTCTTCATAAAGCAGATGGAGTACAAACTGTCAAGTAAGGTATTCTTACCAAGGTCAGCAGCGCTAGCCTTCGGCAATGGCATCAATGCGAATTTACGACTCTCTTTTGAAAAATCTTCGCCCATGGAATCTGCCATGCTATCAAATGTAGTCTGCGCTTCGTTCTCCCACCAAATACCTTCTACTAACATTGCAATCGGATCTGTCTCACCATTATCATGTCCTGCATAGAGGAAATCTTCCTGTGCATTCATATGTGAGTAACTACTGTTAAATACCAGATCTGAGTGATAGGAATCGTTCGTTGCTATCTTATTCAAGAAATCCAATGCATAATATTTTCCTTCGGAACGGAAAGTCTCATATCCATTTGCTGCGGTAATCTTCTTCTTGCCACCGTCTGCTTTGAATCCTTTGTCGGTTGCTGTTCCTAATGTCGTTGCATTTCCCTTCATGGTGTATGCAAGAGTTGTCTGCTCTTTTCCATCTACATTGGCTTCTACAGAAAGTGCTAACTTTCTAAGGTAGTCGTCATAGGAAGCACCTCTCCATGTGATTGGAGTCTGTCCACGTTCTGCAATGTAATCGCAGAGTAAATAGAATTCATCGAAGGTTGCCGGAAGTCCGTCATCATCGGTATCATATTTTCCATCCGGTCCTGCGCTCTTCTTATCGCCACTCTTCACGATGAAGTATTCTTCTAAGTTCGATGCATTCTTCACACCATCTGCAAAATAATATTTTTCTTCTTCAAACAAGTCTACATTGTAAACAATTCCGGTATATCCTGAGTAGTGCGGAATTCCGTAGTACTTCGTCTCCCCATTCTCCTGGATGCCGTAGAATGCTTTCTGTTCCTCAGTCATCTTGCTTAAGATGGTAGAACCTTCCTTGTCACCATACTTGGACAAGTCTGCATTCACTGCTTCTGTAATATCTCCGAGTGCTCCTGCTTCTTTCAAGCTGTAGTAGAAAGCAAGCTCTGTGAAATATACTTCTTCTGCATTGTATTCGATCTGGTTCATCATAGAGTCCGCAGATGCTTTGGAATTATTAACTACAATCTGTACACCCTTCTTACCTTCTTCGTATACATCATCCTTATGTAACTCTTCATAGCGCTCTTTTACTTTTCCAAGCCATTCTGCTCCGAAACCTCCTGAGAAGTTAAAGACATATAACTGTGTACGGTTGCTATCTACCTTCTCTGTTCCTGCGCTTTTAGATCCTCCATCTTCGCCGCAACCAGCCATGGATAATCCCATTGTCAGGGCAAGTGCCAGGGCACACCCTCTTTTCATTGTTCTTTTGATCGTTGTTTTCATCACAAACAACTCCTCCTTTCTTCAAGACAAGAAAACTTGTCAATTTGACCTTTTTATTTCATGCTACTATAGATTGTACTATTCATCTTGCACAAAAACTTGTCATAAAATACTAAACACTTGTTTTTTTATACTATTTCTTTCCAAAATATGGTTTTAAAAACATCAAAGGATTCCCCAAAACCTTGGATTTCATACCATTTTTGCCTGTTTTTGTTGTAAAATACTCAAATTCTTTTTTTACCAGTCTTTTACAGCAAAAAAGAACGCAAAAAAAGAAACCCTTCTCATAAGGATTTCTTTTCTCATTCTGCAATATCTAATAATTCTACAAAGACATAGTTGCTGACATCAATCCCCCGCTTTGTCAAGCGGATTCGATCCTGCTCTTCTTCTAGAAGGCCTTGCTCTATTAGGGCGCGGATATTCTCTCCATAGACAGCGTCTACTTCCCGGCCGAACTTCTTTGCAAATTCTACCTTGCTGACCCCTTCCATCTTCCGGAGGCCCAAAAAGAAGTATTCTTCCATCTCTTCCACTTTCGTCAGGATCTGATCCACCTGCCGAATCTCGTCCACCCTCGCCTCCGGATCCTCTAAGCATCTTAGATAGGTCTTAAGATCCTCTTCGTTGCGATACCGGACATGGGAAAGCAAGGAGGAAGCTCCAAGCCCCAATCCCAGATATTCTCTTCCTTCCCAGTAGCCCAAATTATGCCGGCAGGCATAGCCTTCTTTGGCATAATTCGAAATCTCATATCGGGTATATCCGGCTTCTAAAAGAAGCGCTTCTGTCTGTTCATACATCTGCCGCTCTTCCTCTTCTGACGGAAGGGCATCGATGCTGCTTCCCTCTTCTCCATACAAGTCATAGAAAGGGGTGCCTTCCTCAACAATCAGACTATAGGCAGAGATATGCTCCGGCTTTAATGCCAGAACTTTGTGAAGCTCAGCCTCGTAGGTCTTCATCGTCTGCCCGGGAATAGCAGAGATCAGATCGATATTGATATTGGTAAATCCGCATTTCCTTGCAAGGGCGAAACTTTCCAAAAATTCTTCGTAGGTATGAATCCGTCCAAGGAGTTTTAGTTCCTGATTCTCTGTGGACTGCAGACCAAAACTGATCCGATTGATTCCGACCTTTCCATAGGCGAGTAGTTTCTCTGCATCTACCGTACCCGGATTGACTTCGATGGTCCACTCTGCATCTTCCTGTACTTCAAAGGATTCTTTTATCTGCCCGGCAATCCTTGTAATCTGTTCCGCTGTCAGAAGGGACGGCGTTCCCCCGCCAAAGAACAGGGTGCTAACCTCCCTTGAGAGACCTTTTTGTTCTCTCTCTCTTCCCTGCAGAGAGATCTCCCGGCACAGTGCCTTTACATATTCCTCCCTTCCCTCTTCTGACTGTGGCATGGAGAGGAAATCGCAATAGTTACATTTTCGGACGCAAAAAGGAATGTGTATATATAATTCCAGCATCTCTTTCACCTCTATTTGGTATCATCTAACTTCAGAACGCTCATAAAGGCTTTCTGTGGGATCTCCACGTTACCAATCTGACGCATCCGCTTCTTACCTTCCTTCTGTTTTTCCAGAAGTTTTCGTTTACGGGAAATATCACCACCATAACATTTGGCAAGAACGTCTTTACGCATAGCTTTTACCGTCTCACGGGCAATGATCTTGCTTCCCACTGCCGCCTGAATCGGAATCTCAAAGAGATGACGCGGAATCTCTTCTTTTAGTTTCTCGCACATCTTTCTTCCACGTTCGTAAGCGGAGCCTTCAAATACAATAAAGGATAAGGCATCCACTTCTTCCCGGTTGATTAAAATATCCAATTTTACCAGTTCCGAACGGACATAACCAAGCATCTCGTAATCGAAGGAGGCATATCCTCTGGAACGGGATTTCAATGCATCGAAAAAGTCGTAAATAATCTCATTTAACGGCAAATGGTAATGCAGAAGGGCTCTGGTCTCTTCCATGTATTCCATCCCCTGGTAGACCCCGCGTCTCTCCTGGCAAAGATCCATAATGGCACCGATAAATTCGGAGGTAACCATAATCTCTGCTTTTACCATCGGCTCTTCCATATATTCAATCTCTGTCTGCTCCGGCAGGTTGGATGGGTTCGTCAGTTCAATGACTTCTCCATTGGTCTTATGAACTTTATAGATAACGCCTGGCGCTGTGGTTACAAGGTCCAGGTTATACTCTCTCTCCAAACGCTCCTGAATAATCTCCAGATGCAAAAGGCCTAAGAAACCGCAACGGAATCCGAACCCCAAAGCAATAGAGGTCTCCGGTTCAAATTGCAGGGCTGCGTCGTTGAGCTGTAATTTTTCTAATGCATCCCGCAAATCCGGGTATTTGGCTCCATCCGCCGGATACATACCGCAGTATACCATCGGCTGCACTTTCTTATATCCCGGCAACGGACTCTCACAAGGATTATTGGCATCGGTAATGGTATCTCCCACCTGGGTATCCCGTACATTTTTCAAGCTGGCGGTGATATAGCCTACCATACCTGCTGATAATTCGTCGCAAGGGATAAATTGTCCCGCTCCGAAATATCCTACTTCCACTACATCTGCTTTGGCTCCTGTCGCCATCATGCGGATGGTGGTTCCCTTCTTCACGGTTCCTTCTTTGATTCGGCAAAAAACGATAACGCCCTTGTAAGAATCATACAGAGAATCAAAAATCAGAGCCTGCAACGGTGCGCTCGCATCTCCCTGGGGTGCCGGAATCTTCTCTACAATCTGCTCTAAGACATCTTCTACATGCAGACCTGTCTTAGCAGAAATGCACGGTGCATCTTCTGCCTCGATTCCAATCACATCTTCAATCTCTTCGATGACTCTCTCCGGCTCTGCGCTCGGAAGGTCAATCTTATTAATAACCGGCATTACATCCAGGTCATGATCCAATGCCAGATAGACATTGGCTAATGTCTGCGCTTCTACGCCCTGGGCTGCATCCACGACTAAAATAGCGCCATCGCAAGCTGCAAGGCTTCGAGATACCTCATAGTTAAAATCCACATGGCCCGGTGTATCAATCAGGTTAAAGATATATTCCTGTCCATCTTTTGCCTGATAGACGGTTCGCACCGCCTGTGCCTTAATGGTAATGCCTCGCTCTCTCTCCAGATCCATATTGTCAAGAACCTGGGCCTGCATCTCCCGGCTGGTCAAAAGTCCTGTCTGTTCAATGATCCGGTCTGCCAAAGTAGACTTTCCATGATCAATATGTGCGATTATACAAAAATTACGTATGTTCTTCTGTTCGATATTTGCCACGTCTCTTCCTCCTGCTATCTTGCTGCGTGTTTCATAATAAATAATTCCACCGCTAAGGTGTCGCTTAATTGTCCTGTCTTAACCCGTTCCTCTAAGTCCACACTCTCTTCCATAATGTTGCGAAGCTGGTCTTTTTGGAACTGTCTTGCCTGCTCTTTATACTTGCCTGCCACAAAAGGATGTAATCCTGCCTTGGTTGCAATGTCTTTGTTCCCATAGCCTTGCCCTGCCAGCTCTTTTACTTCCAAGAGCAAACGAAACTGTCTCGCAAGGAGAAACAGGATTCGCATCGGCGGTTCTTTCAGTGCGATCAGGTCATAATAGTAATCCAGCGCTTTTTTCTGTTTCCCATCCGCCACTGCATTGATCATATCGAAGATATGATTGGTAATCTGGGTGGTGCATACCGCATCTACATCTGCCACGGTAATCTGCCTCTGCCCCATAGTATAGCAGATTAGCTTCTCCAATTCCTGGGTCAACTGTTCCATATCCGTTCCCACTTTATTTACAAAATAACGAATGGTGGAATCATCCATCTGCCGCATCTCTTTCTGACATCTTCCGGCTACCCACCGCAACAAAGTATTCTCGTCCTGTCGGCCAAGTTCTGTTATTCGCCCTTTGTCTTTCACTGCCTTATAGAGCTTCCCCCGCTTATCCACTTCGCTCTCTACGAAAACCAGATAGGTGGTATCCGGCATCTCTTTTAAGTAGTCTGCCAATTCCGGTGAGGCATTTTTGAAAAAGCCGGTATTCTCCAATACCAACAATCTTCGTTCTGCAAAGAAAGGCATGGTCTCTGCCAGATCAATGACTTCTTTGTAATTCACGCCTTTGCCCTCAAAATAGGCATAGTTCATGGTGTCGTCACCGATCAGTGCTTGTTTTAATTTCTCTTTATATTGCTTCTTTAGATAGGCTTCCTCCCCATATAGCAGGTAGACCTGTCGAAATTGCTTATTTTTTAAATCTTCATTTAGAATCTTCATTCCGATCCTGCCTTTCTCCATACTCTGTTTTAGTCTAAAGGAGCTTGCAGAAAATGTCAATGAAATCCCGCTCGAAAAGCCAATTTTTTTCCATCGCTTTTGAAGGTGATGGCACCACTTTTTGCTGTACTATAAAGCCTGGTTGTATACTTTTCATATCGCTTAATGGTTTCGCTGTGAGGATGGCCGTAGTCGTTGTCTCTTCCGGCCATAAAAACTACTTCCTGTGGCTTAATCTTTTCCAAAAGTGCTTCTCCATTGGCATTTTTAGACCCGTGGTGGGCGGCTTTTACCAGGTCATAGCTCTTCTTTGGCAGGCGTTTTAGCAAGCGCTCTTCCCCTTCTCCTTCCACATCTCCTGTAAGAAGAAGGTCAAATGTTCCATAGGTCACATCCAGGATTAAGGAACTTTCATTCCCCGTAAGGTCATCCCTTTTGGCTGGTTGCAGGCAGGTTATACTAAGGCCGCTTTCTTTCAAAGCCATCCCCGGCTCCATAATAAGCACCGGGATCTGTCGCCGTACTGCCATCGCCTGTAAACCAGCCAATGCTTCCTCCCCTTCATATCCGGCTGGCAGAACCAGATGCCCGATTTTACAAGATCCTGCCTCTCCGGACAAAAGTTCCAGAATACCACTATAATGATCGCTGTCACCATGGGTTACAAAGACGTAATCTAGCTGATCAACCCCTTGGGATTTGAGGTATGGCAAGATTCGATATTGCCCCACTTTCGATACGTCACTGCTTCCGCCATCCACCAGATAGGTTCCGCCGGAGGGGCCTTTTAGGAAGATTCCATCCCCCTGCCCAACATCCAGAAACGTAACCTTTAGGATTCCCGGCTCTTTATAATACCAACTCTGGCACAACAAAAATCCCGCAAAGAGCAAACTTCCATAGACCAACCTGCCTCTTCGATACTCTTTTTTCTCCCTTCCGGAAAAATATACGAGCAGGAAGCAAAGCAGACACAGGTAATATCCTGCCACCCAGATAGCAGAAGGTTTTCCCAAAGTCAAGGTGGCAGAAGGAAGTTTCATACATTGTTCTCCCAACCATTTGATTCCTGACAAAATCAGATCGCATCCCCAAAAGGGAATCCGACTGCCCACACTCCAGAAAGAGCCAAGAATGCTCCCGGCCATTCCCAATGTTAAAAGTGCCGGCATCAAGGGCAGAATCAGGACATTAAGAAATACCCCATAGAGAGATAGTTCATAATAAAACAGTAAAAGCAACGGAAGCAAGAACCATTGAACGCTGAGACTGACTACAAAACCGCCTCTTTTTCCTAAGGTTTTTGGCAGATAGGCCTCTAGCGCCGGCTTTGCCACCAAAATCCCAAGAATTGCCCCGTAAGATAAGAGAAATCCCGCATCCGTCAATACCAGCGGTTCCTTCCCAACTGTCAATATCGCCGCTGTAGAAAGAGCGGTTGCCATATCATATTCCCGGCCACACCACTCAGCGCCCAGTCGAATCCCAAACATCATCGCAGCCCGCAGAGCCGAGGTCGGATTTCCAATCAACAGCAGATACATCACCAGAACCCCTATGGAGATCCCCGCTGCACTTTTGTATCCAATCCTGCATTTCTTTAAGATCTCATAGATTCCAATACCGAGAAATGAGATATGCAAGCCGGAGATGGCAAGAAGATGACTAATGCCATTTTTCTGATAGAGTTCCTTGCTCTCTTGTAACATCTCACTTTTTTCTCCTGTTAACATGGCGCAAAGGAGCGGCCCCATCTCCGACCCCATCTCTTTTAAAAGTAATGCATTCCATCGGTTTCGAAGATTACAGATCCCCTCCATTAGAGCGTAGACTTTATCTGTCTCCTGCTTTAGTTTCTTACTCCAGACACTTCCATAGAACCCCTGCCTTGCATACGTCTCTTGAAGGCTTACATTCCCCGGATTGTGTGCTTTTTCAAAAGCGCTTGCCTGGCCTTTCACGGAGATTTCATTTCCCACGCAAACAGGAACAAAATTCTCGTCATAAACAAGAAGTTTGCTTTCTTTAAAATTCTGTTGTTGCATTGTAATGGTATTGTCTTTCAGATATAGAAGCTGATAGTCTGACCGACGAACCTTTCGATAAACAGTGCCCCTTACAGACACATTGTACTTGCCGGAATCGGCAAGTGCGAAAATAGAAGTGGCAGGCGGCGTGAGACGTTCTTTTCCGCCACCTGCCCATACATAGATACTTTCTATCAGAAGAAAAAGGATGCCTAGGATGCACAAAGGCCGTCCTCTCATTACGGCTCCTCTTTGATCAAATCTGCATTCCACTCCAAAGGCTGATTGAGTGGAATCGCATTCAGATAAATTGCCTCCGGGTCCCCTTCTACCAGAAGCTGTACTTTCAACGCATTGCCATTCTTAATGATGGAATTGACAATGGAATAAATGGTGGTCTCCGGGCTTTGGTTATAGGCCGCTTTCAGGAATTCTTTGGAAAATGTCACGTAGCAGATTCCTTCCTTAACGGACACACCAACCAAGGCCACATCCGCAGACAACACTTTTTGTTTGTCACTTTTCTGCGGGCCTTTCAGCAATTGTTCCACCACTAATTTCTCCATAGAGGTGTTCAAAGAATAATGTACATCGCTGCGAGTCTCAGAAACCAGCTGGTTCCCAGCCTGATCCGGAAAGTATAATTCCAACTCCGCGGTCTGGTAGGCGCCCAAGTAGGAATCCTGACTTTGCACAAAACTATCCTCACTCATCAATCCTACCGGAACATCATTCTTTCCAAGGAGGGCTTGCTCGCCAACAAAGAAGCTGACATAATCAATGCCTGTGGCTTGTACCATGGTCTTCACAACCGCTGCCCTTATCAGGACTTCTGTACTTTTTTTCAATTTCCCATAGGCTTCATTAAAATGTAACTGCAACTGCCCATCTTCCACCTCATAGGAAGTCACTTTCAGATCTCCAGAAAGTGCCGCCTTTAGTTCTATGGAATCCGGCGTCTTATGCAAGGCCTGTAACAGTTCTTCAATCTGTCCGGCCTGCTCTTGTTTCGTCATCTCATACTCCTGCTTTTCTAAGGCATTCCCTTCTGTCGTCAGATAATAGACGAAGAATCCATCCGGATGCCGCTCTTCCTTCCTCTTGGTGCCACAAGCGGTAAGAAGCACTAGACAAAGACACAGGAGCGTGATTCTTATTCTCTCTTTCATCTTATTCCTCTTTTCTCTAAGCAATATAACTCAGCGGAAGACGGATTGTGAAGGTGGTTCCTTCTCCTTCCTCGCTATGCAGACGAATGGATCCCCGGTGCATGACCACTGCATTTCTGGCAATGGCAAGTCCGAGACCGGTGCCGCCAATCTCTCTTGAATGGGATTTGTCCACCCGATAGAATCGTTCAAAAATATGTTCCTGTGCTTCCTCAGGAATTCCCATGCCGGAATCACTGACCTTGATATAGCAATATTTGTGGTCCGCATTCAGCGACACCCGTACCCAGCCTTCCTCATGGTTATACTTAATGGCATTCTCCACCAGATTGGAAATTGCAAGAGAAATCTTCACTTCGTCCACCTCTGCAATGACCGGGCGGAAACTTTCAAATACCACTTCCACGTTCTGCTTCGCAGCAATCGGACGGAGCCTCTTTAGAATCCGTTCTACTAACTCGTTGATATTCTCTGACTGGATATTGAGTCCGGATGCAGTCTTATCCATCTTCACCAAGGAAAGCAGATCGTTGATAATCTTGTTCTCTCGCTCAATCTCTTCTGCAATATCTGTCATAAATTCCTGATAAAGTTCCACCGGCACTTCTTCCTGGGAAAGCAAGGAATCTGCCAATACTTTCATGGAAGTCAGCGGTGTCTTCAGCTCATGGGAGACATTAGAGACAAATTCCTGCCGGGAATCATCTAAGCTCTTCATCCGTGCCAAGGTCTGGTTCATCGCTTCGCAGAGCATGGTCGTCTCCACATAGGTATCCACATGTAATTCTTCTCCATATCCTTCCGTCACATCTTCCAAGGAACGTACTACTTTTGCAAATGGGCTGGTTAACCGTTTTGACAGGTTATAACCAATCAATGCCGTCAATACTACTACCACACAGATGAGTACGTTGCAAAGTACATCCAGATTCTCCCTTGTCTCCTCCACAATATCTGCAGAAATCGTCACCAGGAGCACACCGGTAATCACCGTCTCTCTTCCTTGCTTCTCCGTTACCGGAGCTGTCACTTCAATATAGCGGGATTCCCGCTCATAACGCTTCGTGGAACTGCCTTCCATACAAGCTATAACTTCTGCTGACAGGATGGTCTTTCCCTCCTCCATACCGAAGGTATCTTTACAGATCCGATAGGAATCATCCACCACCATCACGCGTCCATCGTAAATATTGGTAAACTGACTCAGTTCTGTATTGATAACATCAGAAATCGGCTCTTGCATATAGTTCGAGCCACTGATCTGATTCGCAAGTACGATGGCCTGACTTTGTGCCTCAGACGTCCGCCAGGATACTGCCCGCTGCTGATACCGGTTCAGCACTACCGTCTTCAATATAAGACAAGGAATGCTGCTTACTAAAATAAGCAGCACTACAATGCGAAATCGCAAACTCTTGAATATTCTATCTTTTTTCTTAATCTTATCCTTTAAAATAGTAACCAACTCCCCACTTGGTATGTACATAAGCCGGGTCGCTTGGGTTCACTTCAATCTTCTCCCGCAAACGACGAACATGTACATCCACTGTTCTTGCATCTCCCGGATAATCATATCCCCATACTAAGTTCAACAATTCATCCCTCTTATATACGCGATTCTGATTCAACGCCAGAAGTTCCAGCAAATCAAACTCTTTCGCTGTCAGATTCACTTCTCTGTCCTTGACAAAGACCCGTCTGCTCTCGCAATCAATCTTCATCTCCCGCTTCTCAATCACCGCCGGCGTTCCCTTCTCCTCTTCCTTCGGATTGGCACGTCGCATAATAGCCTTAATGCGGGCTTTGATCTCTAAGATATTAAACGGCTTGGTCACATAGTCATCTGCACCATATTCCAACCCCAGAATCTTATCCATATCTTCCCCTTTTGCCGTCAGCATAATAATCGGCACATCGGAAAATTCCCGGATCTGCTGGCAGACATCGAATCCATCCATCTTCGGCAACATGACATCTAATAAAATCAAATCATATGTATTGTCTCTGGCTTTCTGGACTGCTTCCTCGCCATCGTAGGCACAATCCACTTCCATACCATCTTGTAAAAGGCTGAATCGAATTCCTTTTACAATTAATTTCTCATCATCTACCACTAAGATCTTCTTTCCCATCTTTTTTCTCTCCCCATTGGTTATACAGTGATATCGTCCTTGATCTTCTCAAACATTCCTTCCTTGATGCCCGGTATCTCCATGACATCTTCGATCTTCTTAAAGCGACCATTCTCTTTTCGATATTGGAGGATACTCTCTGCCTTGGATTCTCCCACACCGGATAAGGTCATCAGTTCTTCCTTATCTGCTGTATTGAGATTCACCTTCTTGCTCGTTCCTTCCGCCTCTTTAAAAGGTACTGTCAGCTGCATCTCATCTTCTAAGATTGCTGCCAGATTCAGTCCTGTCTCATCGGCTCCTTTTGCAAATCCTCCTGCCAGTTCAATGGCATCCTGTATCCGCTTTCCTTTGGTCAAATGATAGACCCCCGGACTCTCAACAGCGCCACAGACATAGACCACAAGTTCACTGGTCTTCTCCAGCTCTTTTGTACCTTCCGAAACCACCACTGTCTCCGGTGCCTTCTCAGACTGACAGCCGCTACTTAATGCAAGAAATAGTATCACTGTTATGATCCATATTTTGTTCTTCATATTTGCCTCCATAGTTTGCTTGACAGACCCTCCTATGCAGACAAATTTATTGTAGCGAATTTCCTTTGAAAAAACAACTTTTTTTTCATTTTTTTCCAAGTGTGTTACTTTTCTTTTTTTACTACCATTGGAAGATGGTAATTCCAATGATCGCCAGTACCATACCGCCGATTTTCCGAAGTTCCAAAGGCTCTTTTTCCACACCAAAAAGCCCCATTACTTCAATGAGATATGCAATCAAAATCTGCGCCGTTACGATACACAAAACCGCCTTTGCAGGGCCTAGTAGTTTCATACTTTTGACTACCGTAAGCGTAATTCCTGCCCCAATAACACCACCGAGAAGCACATATTTGGGCTCCACCTTCCCAAGGAGAGAGATCTGATCTCGCCCGGCGAAAAACCAGGCTCCAAGACAGACCAAGAATGCTGTCAGCTGCACCCAGCCATTTGCCACCCACATCCCTGTGGTTTTGGTTACCTGTGTATTAAAGACGCCTTGCACGCTCATAAGCGCACCGGATAATAGCGCAATAAGAACCCCAATCATCGATATACCTCCATTCTTTTTCTACCTAGTATATCCCATGACTGGGGTTCTATGCATTTACAGACAGGTTTTTAAAATGTCTATCATCTCATCAATCTCTTCTTTTCCAATGATCAGCGGCGGTACCAGCCGTAAGACATTCCCACCTGCAGATAAGACAACCAGTCCTTTTAAAAGGGCCTCAGATGCCACTTCTCCTACCGGTTTTGCAAGCACAAGTCCCTGCATCAATCCTTTTCCACGACGCGCTAAGGCTCCCGGCATCGTCCCTACTAATTCATCCAAACGGGCTTCTAAGTAACCTGCAATCGCTTGGACATGCTCCACAATCTTCTCTTCCTCGAAAATAGATAACATGGTCGAGACTGCCCGGCATGCCAAAGGATTTCCTCCATAGGTGGTACCGTGATCTCCCGGTTCTAAGGAATATTCTGCCACCTGCTCTGTCATAGCAAAGGCGCCAACCGGCACGCCTCCACCGATGGCTTTTGCCATGGTCATAATATCCGGTTTCACTCCGTATCCCTGCCATGCAAAGAGACTTCCGCATCTTCCCATGCCACACTGAATCTCATCCATAATCAGCAGAATATCCTCTTTTGTACAGAGCCTTCTTAGACCTTCTAAGAATTCTCCGGTTGCGGGATAGATGCCCCCTTCACCTTGAATCGGTTCTAAGATAATGGCGCAGGTCTTGTCGCTAACGAGTGCTTTGACGCTATCCAAATCATTAAAGGTTGCAAATTTCACGCCGGAAATCAGAGGTTCAAAAGGCGTCCGATATTTTTCTGTTCCTGTTACAGAGACTGCGCCCATACTTCTTCCGTGAAAAGAGTGATCCATGGCGATAAATTCATACCGTCCGGTTCCTTTGGTGTAAGCATATTTTCTTGCCGCTTTCAAGGCCCCTTCCATGGCTTCTGTCCCACTGTTAGTAAAAAATACCCGGTCCATGCCGGAGGCTTTGCACAAGGCCTCTGCCGCCTTCGCCACTTCCGGATGATAGAACAGATTCGAGGTGTGAAGGAGCTGATCTACCTGCTCTTTTAAGGCTTTTGTATAGGTTGGATGCCCATATCCCAAGGAGCATACGGCAATGCCCGCCCCAAAATCCAGATATTTTTTTCCATCTGTATCATAGAGGTAGACGCCTTCCCCTCTCTCTAATACCACCGGAAACCGGTTATAGGTATGCAAAAGGGTCGCATCTGCCAACTGTATGTCCTTATTTTTCGTGTTCATAACGGCTCTCCTCGTCTTTTAAAATCGCAGTTCCAATTCCTTTGTTGGTGAAGATTTCCAAAAGCAGGCAATGCGGAATCCGTCCATCTAAGATATGTACACGGGAAACGCCTCCTTCTAAAGCTTCGATGCAATTTTGCAATTTCGGCAACATGCCGCCACCGATATAGCCATCCTCAATAAGCTGTCTGGCGCTGTCAATGGTCAGTTCGGAAATCAGCGTCTCCGGATCCTTCGGATCTTTGTATACTCCTTCAATATCCGTTAAGAATGCCAGTTTTTCTGCTCCCACAGCGGTTGCTATGGCATAGGCCGCATCATCTGCATTGATATTATAAGCCTGGAACTGATCATCCATTCCAATCGGGCAAATGACCGGAAGGAAATCTTTCTCCAGTAAATCCTGCAAAATCTGTACGTTCACTTCCGTCACTTCTCCTACGTAACCAATGTCCTGTCCATCCGTATATTTCTTCTGTACTTTTAACAGCCCACCATCTTTTCCGCTGATTCCGATGGAACGTACGCCCAAAGATTCTACAAGCTGCACCAGGCTCTTATTGACTTTTCCGAGAACCATCTCTGCAATCTCTAAGGTCTCCTCATCTGTCACTCGCAGACCGTTGATAAACTGCGCTTCTTTTCCCACGCGTTTTACCATATTGCTGATCTCTTTGCCGCCTCCATGAACGATAATCGGCTTGAAACCAACCAATTTCAGCAAGGTCACATCCTGAATCACCCGGCGTTTTAATTCTTCATCTACCATGGCGCTGCCACCATATTTGACCACAATGATCTTTCGGTTAAATCGTTGGATATAAGGAAGTGCTTCAATCAGCACCTCCGCTTTTGTTAAATATTGTTCCATATTCGGATTCATGTCTCTTCTCCTCCTCATCTAGCTTCTATAATCCGCATTGATTTCAATATAGCGGTGGGTCAAATCGCATCCCCACGCAGTTGCTTCCTCTTTACCCATATGCATATCGGCCAAAATGGTCACTGCCTCCTGGGATAAGATTTCTGTGGCAAATTCTTCATCAAAAGCACATCCCACACCATCTTTTACTAATTGAAGGCTTCCTGCTTTGCTATGAATTCCAATATCTACTTTCTCCGGATCAAAGGATACGCCGGCGTAACCCAAGGCGCATAAGATTCGTCCCCAGTTGGCATCATGTCCGGCAAGTGCTGTCTTGGTAAGATCTGATCCCACCACGGATTTGGCTAGGATTTTTCCATGTTCTTTGGTATCGGCTCCAACTACTTTTACTTCCAGAAGAGCCGTTGCACCTTCTCCATCTCCTGCCATGGCTTTTGCCAGATATTCATTGACCTGATGTAACGCTTCTTTAAAACACCGGTACTCTGGTGTATCCACTTGAATCTCTACATTGTCAGCCTCTCCATTTGCCAGAACCAATACCGTATCGTTGGTGGAGGTGTCTCCGTCTACAGAAATCATATTGTAAGTCTCTTTTACATCCTCTTTTATCGCCTGTTCCAAGGCTTCTTTTGTAATCTTGGCATCCGTTGTGACGAAGCTCAACATGGTACACATATTGGGATGAATCATACCGGAACCTTTTGCCATACCACCGATGGTAACGTCCTTATCGCCGATGGAAAAGGTATATGCCACCTGTTTTTCCCGGGTATCCGTTGTCATAATTGCTTTTGCTGCTGCAAGCCCTGCTTCTAAGGTATCGGCTTTTAAATGCGCCAAAGATTCCACTCCTTTGCAGATTCGGTCAATGGGAAGTTGCATCCCGATGACGCCTGTCGATGCCACAAGCACCTGCTCCGGTTCCACGTCAAATGCCTTTGCTGCCGCCTGAGCCGTCTGAAGGCAATACATTCTTCCTTCTTCCCCTGTGCAGGCATTGGCAATCCCGGAATTGATGATAATGGCATGGGCCGCCTTCTTACTCTCTACCTGTCCTTTATCCCAGAGAACCGGTGCCGCTTTCACTACATTGGTGGTAAAAGCCCCTGCGCTGACGCATGGTGTCTTACTATATACCAGCGCCATATCTGTTCTTCCTTTGTATTTTATCTCTGCTGCCACGCTCGCCGCTTCAAATCCTTTTGCAGCGGTAACACCGCCTTCCATCTGTTTCATGCTGCCTTCCTCCTATTTGATAAATGCTGTTATATTTTCCTGATTCAGACTAAATTCATAATAATTTAGATCTTCTCGTCTCTTCCATCCCATCTCTTTCCAGAATGCATTTCCAATATCATTTTCTGTAAAGGCAATCAAGGAGACGTGATTGATCTGTTCTCTTTGCAACGCTTCCATGGCTGCTTTGACCATAGCCCGTCCGATTCCATGGAGACGGTAATCTTCCGCCACACAGACATGATAGAGGCACCCGCGTCTACCGTCATGTCCGCATAAGATGGCGCCTACGATCTTGCCCTCCTGCTCTGCCACCATGCTAGTGGTAGGGTTCCGCTTCAAGAACCGCTCCACTCCTTCTTTGGAATCGTCGATACTTCGTATGCCGAAACCATGTATCTGCTGCCACAGAGCATAGACTTGTTCGTAATCTTCCAATTGCATTCTTCTTATCATTCTTCTATCCTCTACGGAAACATTGGTACCAGACCGATTCCTTCCCTTTCTTCCAATCCAAAGAGGAGATTCATATTCTGTACTGCCTGACCGGCCGCCCCTTTTACCAGGTTGTCAATGGCGCCCATCATAATGATCCGGTTGGTTCGTGGATCTAATTTGAAATTCACATCCACATAGTTGCTGCCTTTGACCCATCTGGTCTGCGGGCAGACATCTTTTTCTAAGACACGGACAAAAGTTTCCTTTTCATAATATTTATCATAAGCTGCTTTCACTTCTTCATATGTAACATCCCTCTTTAACTTCGCATAGGCTGTCACCAGGATTCCGCGGTTCATCGGCACCAGATGCGGTGTGAAATTCAGCACTACTTCTTCCCCGGAAGCATAGGATAACTGCTCCTCAATCTCCGGTGTATGACGGTGAGTTGCCACACCATATGCTTTCATGCTTTCGTTCACTTCACAGAATAAGTTGTCCACCTTGGCTCCTCTTCCCGCTCCGGAAGTGCCGGATTTGGCATCGATGATCAGGGAATCCATCTCAATCAAACCTTCTTTTGCCAGCGGATAGACACTTAAGATCGAACAAGTGGTATAGCATCCCGGATTGGCAATGAGTCTTGCTTTTTGAATCGCTTCCCGATTCACCTCGCAAAGGCCGTAGACGGCTTCCTCGATAAATTGCGGACTTTTGTGGGTAATTCCATACCATTTTTCATAGACCGCTACATCTTTGATTCGATAATCAGCACTCAGATCAATGATCTTCACCTGGGATAGAATCTCTTCTGTTAATATAGAAGCCAAATACCCTTGCGGTGTAGCTGTAAAGATGACATCCACCTGCTTAGCCAGTTCTTCGATCTGATCTCCTGCACAGACATCCTCTACAATCTGAAACATATTCTGATAAATACTTGCATATTTCTGATCCATATAACTTCTAGAACCATACCAGACAATCTCTGCCTGTTTATGACCCTGTAAAATTCTTACCAATTCTGCACCTGCATAACCGGTCGCTCCGATGATTCCTACTTTAATCATGCTTTTGTCATTCCTTTCTTGTGTCGCATACTGTTTCGCATAATTATACGCCCCTATTTCAGAATATTCAAGTGCTTTTTCCTGTTTTCTGAAAGTTTTTTATGCATCCTTTAGAATATTTATGCATATTTTTTGTATATTTTTCATTTTGCCTCTTGCATTTCTGCAGAAATAGGAGTATAGTATCCCTAGCAACAAAAACGAAATTCATTTTTAGGAGGTATTTACATATGAAAGAGAAAGTTATTTTAGCATACTCAGGAGGCTTAGACACCACTGCTATTATCCCGTGGTTAAAGGAAAATTTTGATTATGATGTTGTCTGCTGCTGTATCGACTGCGGACAGGGCGAGGAGTTAGACGGATTGGAAGAACGTGCAAAACTCTCCGGCGCAACCAAATTATATATTGAAAATATTGTAGATGAGTTCTGTGACGAATATATTG
>CAYVDA010000009.1:0-45763 GCA_964450635.1 uncultured Faecalimonas sp.
TGACAATACCACGTATCTCTATTAAGTGCCAAGCACATTCGTGCGCCGATTTTCGACGGTGGGATTGGGATTGTACGCTTTTATCTCCGCAACGCTCCACCTACCTCTCTTCCCTTTATAATGGAAATGAGGAGCCCGAAAGCTCCCCATGTCTTGCATTTTCTATCTTCTATTTTGCACTCTATCACCCAGACTTATCCCGGCTATTGCCAGTGCTCTGTCACCTTGGCTTTTGCCTCTTCTTTACTCAGTTTGTACTTCTCCATCAACTTCTGAATGACCTCTTTTTTGTCCCGGCCTATCTCCTGAAAACTTTCTATCAAAGATACGATGCCTTCACTCCGTCCAAGTTCGATGCCTTCACTCCGTCCAAGCGCCTTCCCTTGGTTCAAAATATCTTTTGCTTCATGATCTAAAATCTTTCCACCCATGACGTCACCTAACCCTTCTTTCACATGTTCCTGCTTACTTGCAAGGAACTGTATCACA
Source organism: uncultured Faecalimonas sp. (assembly GCA_964450635.1). Classification (GTDB taxonomy): domain Bacteria; phylum Bacillota; class Clostridia; order Lachnospirales; family Lachnospiraceae; genus Faecalimonas. The sequence continues at coordinate 490 of CAYVDA010000009.1, forward strand.
TTCTTTGACATATCCACGATGGTTTGTTTGCTATACGTATCGAGCTTTCCTTCCTGTTCGAGCTTATTTAGATGCTGCAAGATATTCTGGTAAATAGTCTGCAATTCTTCAAGCTTCTCTTCCTTCGATTCATACAAAGCAAAATCTTTTTCATAAGAAAAGATGTGGAAAGGAATCAAGAACAGTAGATTCTTCTCGAAAATCTCCTCTAAGCTATAGGTTTGCACTTTTAGAATCGGCACCTCGTAGGTACAGCTGGCCTCATTCGCACGGATCGTTATCTTCATAGTATCCGGTGTGCTTTTCGTATGCAGCAAATAAACCACTGCGGTTCTCGGAAATGGCACCTCCAGATGATTTCCATCCATCACTCCATCCTGCAAAGCCAACTGACTATCGTACTCGAACAATCGATAGAGCATGGTTCCATCTTGATTGCTCTGACATTCCAAATGATAACGGGTATCCCCAATCCGGAAGTTGGTATCTGTAATACGTTCCTGCAAAGCACCACCTTCCCGGCTTAAGAAGAACTCATTATTTAGAACTGTCACGATTTCGTGGTTGTCATATGTCTGTTGAAATACTTCATTTACTACCGGTATAATGAGCTGTGGACAATCATTTAACATGGTCCGGAATGCATCATCATACGGTGTCGCACTATAATTCTCTTTTGTCTTTTTTTCCATCTAATTTACATCTCCATTCTAACATAATCACTATTGTTTGAACAGTAAAAAGTGTGAAACGCCTCCAGCTTCTAAAAACCATAACTCTTGCAAAAGTTTATATTATTACTATACTGGATGATTTTATATTTGTCATTCCAGTTGTACTTTAATTTTTACCCACAAGAAATTTTCCTTTCGCATCTGTGTGCATCCTCGCGGAGCATTATAGTTATCCAACCGAGTTATCCACACGAAATGTGAGTTTTATACACTTTTTCCACATAGTTTTCCACATTGGTTACGTAGTTTGAGGATTTTTTTGAGATTTCTGTGTAAAAAATGTGTCCAAAACGTAACAATGGGGCGGGATTTATTAAAATCCCACCCCAACTATTGGCTTCGAGCCAACAAAAGAGGAGCCTTGCTCCCCTCTCGTCGTTCTCATAACATCATTTCTGTTATCTTCTTATTTTGTTACTACCAATACACACTCACCTGCTGGTACTGTGTAAGTCATTGTAGTATCTGTTGCAGTTACCTTTTCACCACTCATAGAATAGCTATCATAAGATACGCTCTGATCCATGGTTAAGGTGATGTTCGCTGTATCTTTTGTAGATGTATTAACAATCATATATGCATCTTTTCCAAGATAATCGAACCATCCAACAAGTGTGTAACGGTTGTTTTTATCGTTATTGGTTACATATTCAACACTTACGCCATTAAGTACACCCGCTTCATTAGCATCAATAACCAGCTCTTTATCTTTTTCATCAAATTTCTTGATCGTTTCATTATTCGTCACAACCCCTTTACTATCGCTAGACATCAGGATGTGGTCGACCTCTGCAACAAATGTATTGATCTTCTTAGCCGCTGCATAGTAATTGTAATCCGGATTTTTTTCCTCAACTTCATTACCCTCACCAACATTAAATTCTCCATATACATTAATAAGACCAGCACGATAATTATCAACAACTTTTGTTCCTGTTTCGTCATCTACAAAGTAAGTCGGAGCAATCAAAGAATAATAGTTAATACCTTTCGATCCCATTGCTAATGCTGCACTTGCTTCTAAGAACATTTCCTGCTTAGTGGTTAAGTTACTCTGCTTTGTCTTAGTATTGTAATCTCCATCAAAGTCTGTACCAACTTGGACAAAGGTCTGGAAAGGTTTTTTCTCGTTATTTGCTATCTTACGCATCCAAGCAAGATTCTCGTAAAAATTCGTTGTTTTCAAGGAATACAAGAAATCGTACTCCCCTTTTCCATTCGGCCGCAAATACATATCATAAGGCAAGGTATCCACGCCAAGTTCGGAAGCCTTTCCAATATAATCCTTATATCCGTCATAATCTACTCCACTTATAGAGGCTATACTATTATCCTTAGTCTTGCTAAGCGCTGAACTTTTTGCCGGATAAAAGTTCATATATCCACTGATATTTGCAAATTGGCTAAGAGCTGATAATGGCTTTGTATATACATCAATTGTAGGCCTATTCTGCAATTTTTTATCATTAGCTACCCAATCCTTTGCTGCATACAGCAACGGTTCATCAAACAAGAAATATCCTGCAAACGAGCCAAATCCGTCATACAATGCACTTCTCTGTGCCATTACGTTTGCATCTACTTTACCCACAAAATTTTCTGCTTCATTAGTACTTCTGTTGATAATCGTACCATCTGACAAATATGCTTTCATACCACGTTTCTGAGCATATTCAAGGGTTGGTTTAGAAACCTGCAACCAATCATCCAAACTATCGCAATAATCTGCATTGATAATTACCGTATTGATACCAAGCTCAGCAATCATGTCATAAATCTCAGTGGTAATCATGTCTTCCTCTCCACCCAGCTTAACTCTGGCCGCATTATCATTATCCGGTCCATCATAACCAAGAATTGGCATTACACCCTGTCCAAGTGCAGACTCACCTTTGGTGGTCGTCATGATATCAATATTATTTGCCATGACACGTCTCATAATCACTGCGTCATTTTCATCTACGGTTCCATCTGCATCAACATCAGCTGCCTTTGTACGAGACAACACATGTTCCCCGGTCAAACCTGTCACTGCCTTCTTCACAGCTACAAGGTCGCGTGAATCCAGAACTGCCTCTGTTACTTTCAACTCACCATCCAGATGTGCATTACCACGTTTGTACAAAGCAACTTTGTAATCGAAGAGTACGTGATTTCTCGTACTCATAACAGAATAGTCACCAAGGTACTCTGTTGTCTTTAAATAGTCTTTTGACAGGTCATTGCCTGATAATTTCACATTTGTTGTACCTGTTGCAACTAAAACTCCTTGATAAGTTGGATCTGGATTATTTGTAAATGTATAACTATTTACACCTGCACCCATATCTTGGTATTGCACATTTGCATCCTTATCCTTTTCCTTTTCATCCTCTGTATATTTATACTCTTCTGTCCAGGCAAGCCATTCTCCTTGCACATTCTGTAACCAGATTGTGCTTTCATTTGTAATCTTAAGACCTGTTTCTCCATTTGCAACTAACTCTGTTCCCGCTTTAATACAGATTTTATTTGCCTCCGTTTTAGATAAACGTTTCCCAAGATTCGTTGTGTCCTTAAAGTCCAATAGGATTGTTGTATTACTCCATTGGTATGTTGCTTCGTATGCAATATCATCGATGTATACATTACCTGTGAATTTTGTATTTTTATTTGGATTTTGGTATACATTACCGTCATTCATTGGAGCGAAATGCATCATATTTTCCAAACCATCCCAATAATTAAAGCATGTAAAATCAGCTGTAATTTCTTCAAAAGCCGGAGTCTGAATATCATTATCCCACATAGCAACATCATCGATATAAACAGTTCCCTTGCCTTCATAGATCTTAAGCCCAAATCTAAAAGAACCTGTCTCTTTTGCTGTCCATGTAATCTCTACCTTTCGCCAGCCATAGGTGTTTTCTGTAAGGCTTGTATTGACAGTTTCCCCATCCAATTTCCATGGCCATTTTGGGAATCCAAAATCGCACCAATCCTTACTTTCAGACGGGCCAGACGCTGTTTTACTGCTCTGTTCAAACATATCAAACTTAAGATTTTCCGCCTCAGTAATCCATACATAGTAAGAAACGGTATAAGTTTTTCCTGCTTCTACGTTCATTGATGGCAAATAACCATGGGAATTGTCTATTGTATTTTTGCCATCTCCAATGATCATCATGCCTTCCGCAAACTTACCGGTATTTTCTGCTATTTGATATCCTGTATCACCATCTTCTAAATTACCATTCGAAATCAAGTTTACGGCATACTTCGGCATATTGTATCCGCCGCCCTGTATGGTTGTATGGTTTGTAGGATTGCTAGGTAATTTCTCATACAGCACCACGTCATCAATCACAATCTTGCCATTTCCTGCTTTTGCAAGTGACAAATAGTTTGCATCGGATGTCGCTATAAATGTTCCGGTAATTGTCTCTGCCTCACTTGTTAATACCTGCGCATCTGGAATAGAATTATTTCCAGCTTTTGGTGTTACTGTGCAATCAGTTCCTTCCTCTGCTTTTGCTGTATAGGAATAGAAATATTCTTTTCCTTTCTTTACTGTTACAGGATAAAATACTTCCGACATGTTTTCCATGGCAAGTGCATTTCCTGCACTGCTGCAGTTACCGATTCCTTCGGTGAAGGTTGTGGCTAACACTTCCTCTTCCTGTACAATTTGAAAATCATCAATGTATAATTTGCCTGTTGATTTTTTCGCCTGAAATCCAATTTGTGCCCACGCTTCTGTATTTGACGTAGGTGTCATTTTAAAGGAATATTCTTTCCATTCTTCGGTTGCAAAAAGACTCTTAAATACATCCCAATTAGATGATCCCCACTTTTCATCATAATATACACGCCACTGAACATTACTATCTCCACGCAACTTGAACTTTACTGTATACTCTTCGTTTAACTTCAACAAATCGGTAGCATAGTGTGCTTGCAAGCGGCAGTAAGTAGGATATTCCGCAGAATCATCATTAGGTGTGATTTCTATTGCTTTGCTACCATCTACACCTACTCCTTCTGTAGCTGTAACACCCCCCCAGTCACAATTAGATGGCGCAGGTATCGGTGTATCTTCAAACCCGTTACTATCGTATGCAACTGTCGTTATTTTCTCTACTTTTTGTTCAACCGAATATATCTGCAAATCATCGATATAGAACACCGCATCTTTCGTACTATTATTATTATAAATTGTAAAATGCATCTTGTTATGATCGCTCGGTATGGTAACAGTTGTAGTCGCTAAAAACCACTCATTCTGAGGGGATGTAAATGCAAGTTTCCCATCTAGGTAATTGTCATCCACCGTTCCTCCATCTTTAAAGGTCCGCACATATGCATTCGTCTGTAACTTTTCTTTTGCTAATTTCAGCTTATAGGAAATAGTGTAGGTCTTCCCAGCAACAACTGGAATATTTTTAAAATCAATTCCTCCTGTATCTCCAGAAACTTTTACCATCCCATCCTCTATACTCACATTAGCATTTTTAAATATTTCGTATGAAATTGACGATGTATTATTATTAAAATTTTCATTCATCTCATACTTCGGTTCCATCACCGGTTCGCTTCCGACTTCCCCTACATTCTCAAACTTGTCTTCGCTATTCTTCTTATACCAGCCGTCTCTGCTGTCGAAACTCCCGTTTACAACCTGATTCTTCTCATCCGGTCTATATTCCAAGGCAATATCATCCAAGTAAAATTCAACAGTTCCATTATGTGCATTATCAATGAGGAACTGCACATAATTCACGCCTGCCTTTGGGGTATAGGTAAAACTAACCTGCTCCCAGTCATTAGAAACTTCGGTTTTTCCCAGGTCATTTTTATATTCAGATGTATATCCACCTTCTTTTCCATCCATTCTGTAAAACTCTTGGTAATATACTCTCACATATGCTCCCGGATTCTTTCCTTCCGCCTGTGTTATCCCCGTGAGTTTTATCCGATAGCTGAATGTATAGGTCTGTCCCGGGATAATCTGCATCGTGCCTATCAAAAAGCCGGCATTTCCTTTCACATTAGCTTTCATATAATGATTTCCATCTGTATCTGTCTCATTGCTTGCATCTACTTTGGCTTTATCACTCTCACTACGTGCATTCAACGTGCTACCTGTTTCAAAAGTCTCACTAAAAGCAACTTGGAGTTTTGCACTTGCGTCTGCTGTCGGCGTATCTGTTACGGTAATCAATCCAACTACCAGAACCAACGCCATAGCAAGACTGCCAATTCGTTTCCATAAACGATTCTTCATGTTCCTATTCCTCCTTCTATAATTGACTTACCGTCACAAATCTCCGGTAGAAGTTCTGCTGCATTCCCCATTTTGCATATTCCAGCAGCTCCTCTTCCAATTCCGGTATCTCCGACGTGTTACCATTTAGATACTCCTCCAGACGCTGTCTGCAGTCATAAAGTCTCGCTTTCAGACCGCCCAGTCGTATTTCGTGAATATCCCAGCCATATGGCTTATTATCGGTCATCCATACCTTGCGAAGGGCATTGCGGAATCCATCGATTCGCTCTGCTGCCTCCGTATAATCTCCTAAGAGATTCTGTAAGGCTTCCCGATTGCCTGCCTGGTAAGCTTCCCGGGTCCGGATTCCCAGATCCGCCTTCACTTCCAGTACATGGCACAGGGCTGCCAGATTCTCATAGAGATATTGGTACGGCCCCATGTTCTTTCCTGTTTCTAACAGTTGCTTTCTATATTCTGCAAACGGAATCGGAAGGGCTTCTTTTGCCGCCACATCCTTGATTCCCAAAAAGCAGTCATTAAATAAAAGTACCTTGCAGGCATTATCCGAAATATCTAACTTCTGATTAACCTTATTTTTATTTGGCAGATCCAGAAGCATGAAATCATCGAATCCATAGCCAAATGTTTCTTCAAATCCTGCTTTGATTGTTTCCATATCGAAGTTTCCTTCTGCATACTGTTTGATTGCATAGAGAGATGGAAGGACGGAAAAATAGGAACAATCGTGTCCGTCATCTCCCCACATAGTAACCAATACATTCTGCACTTTGTGGGCTCTTACTTGTTTCATTGCCGGAAGCATGGTCTTTAGGGAATAACCATTACATGGCGGATATCCGTTCCATGTCCAGGCGCCTCCTGCGAACCAGAGTTCCCGTCCGAAATCTTCATGGGAGGTCAGCATCGCATCATAGACTTCCTCATCTTCAGAATAATAATCCCAGTAAGCCATTTGTATGTTTTCCGGAATCTCATCCCGTACCCATTTCGGAATCTCAATCCCTTTGCCCCAGTATTCTCCGTGATTGACAAAACGGAAGAACATATCGCTCCACATATGAATCTGGAAACCGTATTTCTCTGCAATCTCAGCCACTTTTTTCAAATGGCGAAGAAGCAGTTCGTATCGTTCTGTATAACCGTGCTTATCCAGATATTTTCCAAGTCCTACATTATGTGCCTCGTCAAATCCGATGTTGACTTTGCGGGATGAGAAACTATCCGCAATAGAAGCAAACATCTTATCGATGAGTTCGTAGGTCTTCGGTTCATCTACCAAGAGCACGTCATCAATATCTATGATATCCAGGAATTTTGGAATCTTTACCAAATTGGTGAGATGTGCCAATGTCTGAATCATCGGCACAAGCTCGACCCCCTTTTCTTTCGCATAAGCATCCATTTCCTGAATTTCTGCTTTGGTATAACCTCCACGTAAATATCCGAAATATGGTTCGCTTTCGATCTTATACATATCGTCGATGACCAATTCCAGAAGGTTATATCCCATTTTCGCAAGTGCATCGATCAGTCGTTTGACACTGGATACATTCATGACTCCGTTGCTGGCACAACAGATCAATGCGCCGAAATTCTTATAGCTCATTTATCTCTCCTTCTTCTTGCTGTTTCCTTTGCGTTTTTTCGCGATGACAATCCACAAGATGGCAAGGATTCCAAGAATGACACAGCCTGCAGCGATTCCCACATAGAGCATGGTATTGTTCTCTTTTTGGCCTACGCTGATGTGACTGGCTGCAAGTTCTTTCTTGGTATCTCTTGGATCTACCAATCGAACGGTAGTACCCTTATCTGCTTTGATGGTAACACCGGTTGTCGTATTACTGCTGCTACCCTGTCCATTCTCTGTGGCATCCGCATCTGTAGATCCGTTCACTGTCTGCGTCGGTCTTACATATTTTCCTTTGGAAATCACCCATTCATCTTCTGCATTTCGTTTCATCACGACAGCATTGGTAATGCGAATTGGTGTCTGTGTCTTACAGCTTGCATCCGGCCAAAGTACGGTTCCGGCCTTGATCTGGATAGAATCCATAAGACCTGCGGAGATGCCATAGAGCATCAACATATCTCCTGCCAGAGACCAGGTTGCGCCACCGTCTGTATATTTACCATTTACCGGATCCCCTATGGTTATGGCACCGTTTAAGAGTACCCAGTCTCCATAGACATCCCTCAACAGTTTGTCATTGTTATTGAATGCACCTTTCATTTCCAGAACGGCTCCGGTTACTCTGGTTACCCCAACCGTTACATCATGGAACGTATATTTTTTGTTTACATCTTTTGCCAATACCCAACGATCATAGCGAGTGTCTTTTGCCAATTCCAAAGTGTTAGCAAGTTTCATCATCACATTGTATTTGGCACCTGCAAGTGGTTCTAAAACAGTCCCTTTCTTGAAGGTGATTGTCTTCATCTTGGACAAATCGTAATCTCCGCTGACATAGATCATGTCGGCACTCGGAGAGAACCACACATCCATGGATTTGGACTTGTTATAAGTGATGGCACCGGATGCGGAAGACAGCCAGTCTCCATAGACATCGGCGCTACCGATAGTCTTTCCTTTGTCCGGTCCTGCTACGATCTCTGCCTTCAAAAAGAAGCCTCTGCCGTCGCAGCTGGAGTAGGAAAGTTTTACTTCATTATAGACTAATTTGGTCTGGCCTTCGTCTTTGACCCAGATTCCATCGATCTTGATAATCTGCAATGGTTTGGAAATGCGAAGGACATTTTGTGTGTCATCTAAAATGGTAAAGAGGGTATCTTTTGCCACTTCAATCTTCTTCGCTTTGTCTCCTTCTTCCAGGGTGATTCCTACTGTATAGAAGAGGCCGTTTGTTTCATCCACATACCACTCTACTTCTTTGGCTTTGCCATCTAAGAGGACTGAACCGGTCAAAGGCATAATGGTAGTCTTACGAACATCTTCTGTAAATTTCAGAATCAACTGGTAGCAGTTTTCCAAACGATAGATCTCGAAATCATCCACTGCATAGTTGTGTTTCTTTGCATTGGCATCTAACCAGATACCGGATTCTTTTGCAAGACTCAATCCATTGGTGAATTTTAATTTCTGTTTTTCATTGGTCAGCATGGTAAAGACACTGTCTTTTTTCACGGACAATTTCTCTGCCTGCATAAATTCCTGATAGGTAATTCCTACCGTATAGATTAGGTTGTCACCTACGAACCATTCCACGGTCTTTTTCTTATTTCCGATGGTGATCTCACCGGCAAATCCGCCTTCCGGATAGAGGGCATTTAAGTTCTTATCTGTCTTTAAGATAATCTGGCAGAAGCCTTCTTCCTGTTTCGGATACTTCTCATGTCCGGTAATCTTCACATCTGTTATCACTTCTTTTTCGGATTCGTCTGCTTTGACTTTCCATTTGCCATCCTCTTTCTTCTCCAAAGTCAGATCATTCTTAATCTGAATCGGAACTGCACAGAGGGCTCCGGCATCCGGATAGAAGATGGTATCGTGTTTGATCTGGATCGTGGTCGCTGCCGGTAAGGATTCGGTACTATAGAAGGCCCTAATACATAAGAATTCCGAAGCGGTGGAAGCCTGTACTTTCATGGCTTTAGAGCCGTCTACCGTAATGGTTCCTGTGGTTGTATTCCAATCTCCATAAGCATCAGCTCCACCAATCAAGGCTCCTGCATTTGGTCCTTCTACGATGGAGGCTGTTAACCAAAGATCCGTTTCATCCATATTGCTGTAGGAAATCTCTACTTTGTTGGTCTCCTTCGGTATGTCTTTGACTTCTTTCCATTCGCCATTTTCTTTGGCAAGCTTCAAGGTGCTCTTTACTTTTAATGGTGTCATCAACTTGGAACCTGTAAGCATTTCTAACAGCAAGCCTTCCTTGATCTCGATGGTCGAATAGGTATCAAGACTTGGATCGGCTGCAAGATATAAGAATTTGCTGGCTGTGGAGAAGGTTACCTCCTGCTCATTCCCATCGCAGAGGATCTTGATCTGCGAGTTGGAACCCCAGTCTCCATAGGCACTTGCACCTCCGATGACCTGTCCTTTGTTTGGACCGTCTGTAATGGTTGCATTCAAATAGAGGCCGCCACCATCTGGAAAGTCAAGAGACAGCGCCACTTCATTATAGGAAGTCTGAGAGGCATCTGCCTGTTGGAACCGAAGGGCAGATACGGTTCCGGCAAGTAGTACAACAGCAAGAAGTACACTTAAGATTCTTTTTGTAAGTTTATACTTGTTCATTTCCTTATCTCCCTTCTGATTATTTGATTCCCCAGTTAGACCAGAGAATTGCAATGTCTTGGTTTTCTGCAAAGGACGTAATGTTCAGGCGTTCAAAATCATGTTTGAACAGTTGTTTCATATTCAACAATTCTTCTGCGGAATAGTTGGTTCCGTAGCATCCGATGATGATATAGCGGAACTGGAGGCTTTCCATGGTAATGCGGTCATAGAGTAGTTGGTAACGCTCCGGATCTGTCTCCTGCAATCCTGCAACATCTTCATATGCCTGATCAATCTTATCCATCCATTCTTCTAACAGCGGATAGGACCAGTAGTCTGTTGACAGCAAATCGTCAGAAATCTTACCACTTGCGCCCAGATCCTGGTATACATGAATGAGCCATTCTCTCTCTGCATCAAAGATGCTTCTCATGGTATCTCCGGCTTCTCCGTAGTAATTTGCGAAGAAATCATCCATTAATTCGTTCATGTTCAGGTCTTTGTTCCACTGCATCTTAGACATCACATAGGCTTTTACGCTACTCCATGCAGAGTTTCCGGTCTCCTGATAGTGGTCTGTCTGTTCAAAGAGGAACTTGGTGTTATTTTCAGCTAAGAAATTGTAGTTTTCTTTCATAATTTCAAAGGTATCAATCATGATAAAGGCATGGGACGGATGCAAGGAGTAAATCCAGGTATAAATATTATCCGTCAGAGCGCTCCATCCACGAATTGCAGTGGCTGCCTCTGTATTTCTGGCATCCGTCATTGGCCATGCGTAGGTTGCGCCGATCGGTGCATACATAACGCCAAGGTCCGGATGTAATTTTACGCTGTCATCAATGGCTGCGTAAGTATCGGTTGCTTCATCATAGGTTACCGGCGGCATAACGGTCTCATAGTAAGCAAAGAAGATTAGTTTGGTCGGCTCTCTATCCGGCGCATTCTTCTTGTACCAATCGTTTACTGCTTCCTGTACCTGATTAGCGAACTTGATGATAACCGCAGAGTTGGTGCCGTATTTTTCTTTGCTTGCAATACATTTCTTACAAGTACACCATTCTACATTATCTTCCATACCCATGAGCATAACACGGGCATTGCTGGTCTTTAACAATTTGATCAGGTTCTCAATATAAGTCTTGATCATATCCTGATTGGAATAGCACAGCTGTGCCGGACGGCTTCCCCCTGCGGTATTGAGCGGGTCTACTGCTAAGGTCTCAGAATACCAGTCTTTGTATTTGTCTGAGGTCCAATCATAGACATTGGGATCCACAATCGTCATGGAGTTATGGGTCAAATGTCCGGTTACGAAGATCTCTTCATTCTGATTGAAACGCATACGGTATGAAGTTCTGGTATCGCGAATCAAATCTCCGTTGTTGGCTTCCCGCCATTCGAAGGTCGGTTTTTCCGTCACTGCAAATGCCGGAAGTTTCATATCTTTGGTATCTACCATACAGATCTCATCATCTGCATAGCATTCGTAGTCAAAACATAAGGATAAGAATTCGTAGATACCATTTCTGGTTCCGATATCCACATATCCTTTGATATAACAGTCATCCTCTACGGTTGTAAGGCAAAAACCGTTGTTCATGACTTCGTCATAAGAAGGGATTACCCCTGCGTCTTTGGAAGCTTTGGTCTCACCTACGGAGAGATATTTCTCCGGCAAGGTCTTTCCTTCTTTTTGAATCTCTAATTTTGCGCCACTTGCCTGTTGGATAAATAACTGTAATTCTTCTGCTGCAAAACTTTCATTCTGGGTCGGTTCTGCCGGCACCAAAATCACATAGTCACTTGCTCCACCTTTCAAGAAATCATACTCTGTGAAGGTAAGTGCCGGTTTTTGATTCTGTTTTTCTTCGGTTCTGGCTGCCGTCTGTTGGTCCGTGCCATTACATCCTGCAAGCATGGTGCAGGTCATGGTCATTGCCAATCCCAAAGCGAGGATTCTCTTTTTCATTCTCATGGCTATCTTCCTTTCACATAGATTGTCTGGCGAAGACATCTTGTATTGCCCTCTTCATCCATTGCATAGAAGGACAAAGTATACTGTCCTTTCTCTGTCCATTTGATTTCTTTCTGAACTCCTGTAATCTTACCGCTTGGATACGTAACGGTGGTCCAGGATACAATCTGATCTTTGGCTGTGACATTATCTTTGTAGGTCGGTTGCGGCAAAACATAGGTCTCCCCTTCCACGGCCTCTGTCGGTAATGCTTCGGCAAATTCCAATTCCGGTTTGGAATCGTCTACCACATGGATCTGATTGGAGATCACACGGGTCATGTTGGTGCCATCCGTTGCCTGATATTCGATACGATAATCACCATAAGCGGCAATCTCGATCTCATAGTTCTTATCCGGTGTCACTTTTTCTAAGGTCGTTCCGTCTGTGGCTTTGATTACGCCGCCATCCGGATCTTTCACCGTCATGGTAACGGATGCAGTATCAGATAGCACGTCCGTTGCAAATGCAGTCGGAAGTTTTATCTTCGATCCTTTGGTCACATCGCTGACGTTACCGGTTACGGTAATCATCGGCTCCACACGGTCGATTTCGTAATCTTTTCCGGTACGCTGGCGGTTGATCTCTTTCAAACGGAAGATACTGCCTTTGCTTCCGGTCAGCTCTACTTTCAGGTTCACAAGCTGGGAACCGTATCCGGCAAATGCGCTTCCGTTCACATTGGAAGATACCGGAATGGTGTAGCTGGTAGAATCCGTAAAGACTTTGGATTCTGCATTATAAGTAAAATAAAAATCTGCATCGTTTTCCAGATACATGGAACCGTTGGTAATATAGGAACGCTCGGAACCATTTAGGGCAACGGCTGTATAGGAATCATTCATACGAAGGAAGTTCAATTTCGCGCTGGTGTCTGCATCATTACTGTCTGAGAGTACGAAATCGATCTTCTCCATGGTATTGTTCTTCACACCTGCAAATGAGAGGCTGAATCCGTCAGATGCAAATGCCTTCTGGAAGGTAATGGTTGCCTTCTTTCCGGTTAGGACGAAATCTACCGATTCGTTCTGCATTTTGACTTCGGCTCCCTCTGCCTTGAATAAATCTTCGATCTTTGCTGCGTCCCCTGCCATTGCGAAATTGGTCATTCCGGCAATCATGGCCACAGTCAGCCCTAACGAGAGTATTGTCTTTTTCAGTTTCATTAACCTTTGATACCTCCCATCTGTGTATTGTTGGTAAATTTGTCATTGAATTTGGCAAACAATAGTAAACTTGGAATACACAAAAGTACACAGGCTGCCATCTGCATGGTTGCACTGGTGTTGGACGAGTTGGAGAAGTTCAACAATGCCAGTGACAAAGTCGGGTTAGATGGCAGGAAGTAGAGAGGCCCTGTATAGTCAGACCACAATGCCACGAACTGTAAGATTACAACCAAGGAGAAGATATTGGTCACCATTGGCAACATAATCTTAAAGAAGATGGTAAAGTTTCCTGCGCCGTCCATGTAAGCGGCTTCTGCATAATCTTCCGGTACGCTCTTAAATGCTGCATGATAGAGCAAGAAATACATTCCTAGGAAGGAGAATTTCATAAACCAGATTCCAGGAATGGTATCATAAATCCCAAGCATATGGGTCATCTGAATCTCAGATGCTGTGGTTCCTACGATCGGAAGCGCCATACATACGTATACGATGGTCATGATAATCTTACTAAAGAAGTAAGGGAATCTTGCTACACAATAGGAAGTAATACATGGTGCAATGGCAAGACACAAAGCTCCGCCTAAGGCATAGGTCAGGGAGTTGATTGCCAAACCAAAGAAATCATAGTATCCGGCCGCACCGTCCGGCAAGGTAACCGGATAGACAAATTCCGTGAATACACGGGTATAGTTTTCTAACGTCGGAGCAGTAAATCCAAACATGTTGTCTGTAAAATCACTGAGGTTCTTAACAGAAGACATCACTGCCAAGAAATATGGATATAACAGACATGCTGCATATAGGAGTAAGAATACAAGCATGCACCATGCAAAGGTATTCATTTTATGTACTTTAAAATCTTTTTCTTTTTTCTTTCTTTTTAAGAATCCAGGTACTTTCATGCTTATCTTCTCCTCCTTTCTTCTTTTCTCTTCTTCTTCGCTGCCGCAATCGCTCCGTCTGCATCCCGCATTGGGTCAATGCGCGAAGACAAGGCACGAAGTGGGAATACGATCAGGCAGGAAATCAAGGTCAATACCAGACCAAATGCCGCATAGAACGGATATCTTGCCTCTCCCTGGGTCGTCAGTCCGACAGTGAAATAATATCCCATACTGGTCAGCTGGGTACTTCCTGCAGTCTTAAAGAATGCATACATAGAGAAGTCGCTGACGAAAACAGTTGCAATACCGGAGATAAACCATACCGACAAGGTCGGGAATATCATCGGTAATGTGATTTTGAAAAATTCCTGAATGGTGCTTGCGCCATCCACCTGTGCCGCTTCGGAGATGCTTTCATCCACGCCGCTCATGGCACTGCTAAAGAATAGGAATCCACCGGACAAGGAATAGAAGATGTTGTAGAACAGCAAGGTTCCAAACTGGGTCTGGTTACTTGCCAAAAGCCCTGTCACTTCCATGTCAAACAACTGTTTCATCAACATCGGATATCCTCTATCTGCCAAGTAGAATACGATTGTTACGGTTACAACACCTGCCACAACAGATGGCAGGAAAAAGATGTTCTTCAAAATATTTGAAAATTTGTATCGTTTGTAAAAATAGAACGATATGAGTAAAGAGACCGGTATGGTCAAACAAGATGCACATAACCAGAAGATTCCAGAAGTCAAAAGTGACTTCTGGACCCCTGCATCTGAAAAAATTCTGGTGAATACTTCTTGGAAATTTCCCAAGGTCCATATGTAAGAACCATTCAGTCCATATTCTTTCAGAGAAAGAATAATGGAGTTGACATTGGTTCCGATCCACATGACACAGAACTGTAATACCGGCAATGCCATCATTACACAATAAAAGAATAAGTCGGCACGTTTCTTTGTCTTCGTTCTGGATTTCATTTTCCTTCTATCCATGTTTTACGCCTCCCCATCGGTTTCCATTATTTCAAGATACTTGAGAATGTAGACCAGATGGTATCTCTTCTATAGGTCAGGATTCCTTTGTAGTAATCCATAAGATTATATTTGTAATTGCTTCCTGATTTGCTTGACAATGCTGTGGTAACCGCTGTAGTTGCAGTCTCGTTGGCATCATATACAGATCCAAACAAGTTCGCAAGACGAAGGTTGATTGCACCGAAGCGATATACATCGTTGTTGCTCTTCGGGAATACTACTTTACTGTTCTGAGATGCTTCTACAACAGATGCTACAAATGGTGTCAACTTGCTGGAATCTACATCGTAGGTATAAGGTTTTACCACACCTGTTGTCTCAGTAAACTCTGCCATCATTGCATCTGTGTGGCAGAACTGTAAGAATTTCTTAGCAACATCTTTTTTGTTGTCTGCAATATTTGCATTGATGAAGCAGTAAGAATCAAGTGGAGATACCATAATATTCTCAGAGCCAACCTGTTTCTTGGTTGCCTTTGGAAGTGGCATCCATTTCATCTCCATCTGGTTGTCGTATTTGGTTGCTTTGCTTCCGTATGTTTCTTTGAATGCATTTCCTGCTTCATTCTCCCACCAGCTACCGTCTAAGAGAAGTCCAACCGGTTTGTTGTTGGTTGTCGTTGCATTTCTTACGAATGCAAGCTGTGCATCCTGCTGTTTGAAAGAACCGGACAGACAAGAGTTGGTGTCAAAGTATCCGCTTCCCTGTAACAATCTTTTTGCAAAAGAAAGAGCATAGAGGAAACCTTCCTGACGAGCTAACTCGTAACCGTTCTTTGCATTGATTTTTACTTTTTCTGTCTGGTAGGTCAGTTTGTCTTCATTTACTGTATTCAATTTCACAAGATCTGTCTCACCTTCTAAGTTGTAGTTGAGCATCAGATCATCATATCCTTCATAGTCAGCAAACAACGCACCCATAAGCCAGGTGAAGTAGTCTGCACTTGCTCCTGCCCACTGGATCGGCGTTACGTTATCTTTGTTCATCTTTCCTAACAAAGCAAAGAAGTCATCGTAGGTTGCCGGCATACCATCATCATAGGTTCCTGCTTTTCCGTCCGGACCTTTGCCGAGTTTGCCATTCTTGTCTGTGAAGGAACCGTCATCTGTCAGATACCATCCTTTTTCCTGGAACAAGGTTGCATTGTATACAAGACCATAATATCCTTCCCAGAATGGAAGTGCGTACATCTTGCCATCTACTGTCATTGCTTCGCTTACATAGTCTTCCATCTTATCTTTGATGGCTTTGTCTTCGCCGAACTCAGTAAGTGGAGTGGTTACTGCATCTGTAATGTCTGCAATCAATCCCTTGGATACCCAGTCATAGTAGTATACAGATTCGGTAAAGAATACTTCGTTCTGTGAAGTAGAGATGATCTTCTCCAGTTCTGTTCCGATCATGGTTGTCTTGTTGTTATCACCGATCAATACCTGTACACCGGTCTTTCCTTCTTCGAAAGAAGTGTCTTTGTATTTCTCCTCGAATTTCGCAATGGCACTCTTAAGCCATTCATCTCCGATACCACCATTGAAGTTACCTACATATAAGGTTGTTCTGTTTGCATCTACTTCATTGGTTCTTTTTGCGCCACATCCTGCAAGTAAGGATACGGTCATGGTTGCTGCAAGAGCAGCTGCTAAGATTTTTTTCAATTTCATGTCTTTGCTTTCCTTTCTCATTTTCTTCATTTATAGTTCTTTATTTTTTTAAAATGCTCTTTCCATTGTAAGTGATGTCTTTGATCACCACGATCTCCCCTTTCTGGAAATCGTACATATCAAGGAAGAATCTTCCTTTCTTATTCAGGGTTACGGTCATCTTCCGTTTCACCGGTTTGGTTGGATCCGGAATGGTGCCTTCTGCATCTGCATGTCGTTTCTCCGGTGCGGAAGAACACAGCCAGATCTCATCTGCACCTTCATCCATGATACGACGTCCCCAAGATCCATTGCCGGTTAGCATCATACCGTCTCCGCTCATAGCGTAGTAAGTCACTTCTACTTCCACCTGCATTCTCTGCTTCAGCGTGGTCTCCACACGGAAAGATTCATATCCGCTCTCCGTATTCTCTACCCCAATGCTCTTAAATACATTCTTATAGGAAGAAAGGGTATTGATCGGGAATTGCTTGTCGCTTCCACTTAACTTCTTCACACTCTTTACTGCTACCATCTCACCGATGTTAAAGTCCAGACATAAGAGTTTGAACTGTCCATCTTTGACGGTTACCATAAATTCTCCTTTGAGTACTTTCTTCGGAGATGGCATATCATCCATTCCTTTGTAAGATTCTACATCATATTCTGTACACCAGATCATATCTGACATGGTCTCATCTGTAATACGACGTCCCCACAGACCGTTGCCGCTAAGCTGTGCTCCGTTGGCATCCATCAACTGATATTCCATGGAAATCTTATAGATTCCATTCTTATAGGATACCGGCACTTTCATCTCATAGCTCTCTTTGTTATCCTCTGTCATCCAGTCACCAGGGCTTCGGAATACTGTGATAAACTTGCTCATATCGGATGTGTCAAATGTCTCTGCTTTTTCATCCTTATGTACTGCCGCCTTCTTCGCCATGACGCTCTTGCCTTGGTAACGAACATCTGCAATTACCACCATCTCATTGGCTTTGAAATCACCCATGCTAATCACTGCTTCGCCATATTTGTTCACATTCACATCCAGCTTCTTGGTGGTTGCTGTTGTAGACTCCGGAATGGTTCCGCCACTTCCCGGCCAACCATCCACATCTGTATTACAGAACCAGGTGTCAGCCATTCGGTCCGTGATTCGTCTTCCCCACAAACCGTTGCCAGTTACTGTATTTCCATTGGAATCCATGACATACATGGTCACGTCTAAGACATAAGCACCTTTCTTCAAGGTTGTTCCAAAGGAAAATTTCTCCAATCCGCCGGTTCCTCGGCTGGTAAAATAGAATGGGTACTCTGCTAATTTTGCAAAGTTGAAGATCTTGGTTCCTTCAAATTCATAATTCACTTCACTATCCAAGTAAACCGTATTGCCATCAGAAGTTCCTGCTGCCTCCACCGTAATCATGGTCTTAGCATCTCCCGGAAATTCTACCTTACACAGATTCTCTTCTCCGGCTTCGATCTTCTTCCTACCGGTACCATCATTCAAATCATATTCATAATAGGCTACATGTTCATCTCCGGACCAGACAAAGCTCTTCGTCTTGTCCTCATTATCCACGACTGCCAAAGATGGGGCTTGTAAGTTCTCCGCCACCACTTCCATGGTGCCAACTTCCTGTTCCTTTCCATCCTCTAAGACCGCCACAACGGATACTTGATGGGTTCCTGCATACTGCAGGGAGTGGGATAAATCCCAGGATGGTTCCTGACAGTTATCAATACTGTCATCCATCGTAATCTGATATTCTACAGCGCCTTGTACTTCGTCCCATAGAAGCGAGCCGGCTTCTATTGTTAAGCCTGTCTGTTTCTCACATCCGGTAAACACGCAAAGGCATGTTCCCGCAAGGGCAAGTAGCAAGGGAATACGTTTTCTCATGCTTGCTCCTCCTTCATACTTTCTGGTATTTCTTTCCATTATGTCACGTCGTGACATAATTAACTGATTATATTTTACACCAAAGAAAGACTGAGGTCAATATTTTTACATACTGAACCTCAGTCTTCCATTCTATTTTTATATTATCACCAAATTGTCTGCTTCGTTTTTGTGAAAATTCACAGACTCTTCCTCTATGTAAATTGTGAAATCCACTGATCGACTGCCAGAATCGAAGCACCGATTGCTTTGGCTTCACTTCCAAGCTCAGAAAGTCGGAAATCCACCTCTTTATCGTAGCTGACGGTCCGCAGATAATCTTCCACTCTGTGATATAAGTCCTCTTGGAACTCGCATCCTACCGTATGCAAGATCAGCACTTCCGGATTGAGATAGCTGTTGGCAACGGCAATGCTCTGCCCCATATATTCATAAAGCTGATCAAACACCTTTCTTGCAAGGCCATCTCCCTCTTTTGCTTGCTGTACAATCTCTTTATAAGAAATGCTGCTTCCTCGCACAGACAGATTGCGATAGTCCTCTTCCATACAGCGTTTGCTAATGTGATTATCTAAGAAATCATAACGTCCATTAGACATCTTCCCAAGAATTGTATGTCCAATCTCATTGGCTTTCTCATGATGTCCCATATAGAGCTTTCCATCCGCCATCACTGACATACCAATACTGCTGCCCTGAATGTAATGAACCAGCACAACATCGGCTACATCGCTGTTCTTCAAAAGTCCCATGGCACGTTCGCAGCGCATAAGGCAATCCGGGTCATGGGCGATTACCGCCCCTACCTGGTAGCGATCTTCTATGATCTGCTTCAACGGAACGTCATTCCATCCTTCCAGACTACCGATGTAGACAGACACACCCGATGTGACATTTACCACACCTTGTACCGCAAAGCCCACACCTACCATGTTGTAATCTCCATACTGCTCCATGATGACATCCAGCATCTCCAAGAATTGATTGAGAACACTCTCCTTCTCACGTCTCACCCAGGTTAGGCCAAATTTCTCCACTATGCGTCCTTTCATATCCGTCACTGCGATCATAGCGCCGGAATTGGAGAAATCCACACCTATACTGTAATTGTCTTTCGGATTGATGTCATATTCATCCGGCTTACGCCCTACTCCTGTATCTACCTTGCCAATTGGCACAATATATTGTTTCTCCGCCAGTTCATTGGTAATTCTTGATACCAATCCCCAGCTAAATCCGGTCAACTCCTGCAATCTTCGCTTGGAAACCGGCGCCTGGTCCTGAATCGTCTCCAGTAATACCGTACTGTAACTTTTCAGGGGTTTCGTCATATCGACTGCCATCCTCATTCCTCTTCTCTATCGTACTTCTCTATGAAATGTAATGTGAAATACCAGTCCTTTGCATATGCTGGTAATGGTAAGTGCCCACCAGATTCCATTCAATCCCAGGCTTGTATGGCACAAACCATAAGCCAGCGGGATGCGAAGACCGGTTAATATTACGCTGATTATACTGCAAATCTTGGTATTGCCCATGCCGGATATGGCTCCGATTGCCATAAGCTCAATACACATAAATGCTTCCCCGACGCCCAATATCTGTAAATACTCCACAGACAGCGTAATCACATCTGCCTCATGGAAGAAGATATTCGATATCAATTCCGGGAAGCAGAGAAAGGCAAGCCCCACCAGTGCGCCCCAGATTCCTACGGTCCAGAAAGAGGCCTGATATCCTTTTCGAATCCGATCCTTCTTCCTCGCTCCATAGTTCTGTGCTGCAAATGCATTCATAGCGGAGGAAAATCCATCTGCCATATTCCAAGACAGAGACTCAATCTGTCCTCCCACTCTCTGCACTGCCACAGCGCCTTCTCCAAAACCGGTTACCAACCTGGTCAGTACCATGGAAATGCCACAGTAAATCATACTTTGCAGTGCCATGGGGCCACCTGTCTTCACAAGTTGAAACACTTCATTTCTTCTTATTTTACTAAAAATCTGTACCTTTTGCAAAACATTTGTCTGCTTTTTGCTGCCAATCCGAAGGACTAACACCAGCACTACAATCACCTGTGCGGTCACTGTAGCAATGGCTGCTCCCTGTACGCCAAGCCTTGGCATCCCACACAGTCCCAGAATCAAAAGCGGGTCTAGGATCATGTTCGCAGCCAACCCGATAAAATTGGCGATCAATGGGGTCTTGGAGTCTCCCTGTGCCGTATAGAGCCCGGTCAGGGTAAGCCCCAGATAGGAAAATACAATCAGTCCGCAGGCAATGCGCAAGTAGGATTCTCCAGCTGCTATTGCCCGGGCAGTCTCCAATCCAAAAATCCCAACCAAAGGCTTTGCAAATAGAACGCAGGCCAATCCAAATCCCAGCCCCAATATCAGCGTTAACTGCAGGGCTGTCTGGGCATACCGGCGGGCAGCCTTCTCATCCTGCCGTCCGATTGCCTGAGCCACATAGATCTGTCCGCCTACTCTTGGCATCGCTGCCAATCCGCTTGCAAGCCAGCAATACATTCCGCCAACGCCTACCCCTGCCACCGCCGTGGATCCAAGCATTCCAATCCACGCCATATCCGTAATGTTGTAGGCTGTCGCCAGAAAAGCTGACGCCATAATCGGCAGCGCCAGCTTCATTAATACCTTAAAAATCGGTCCATCTGTTAAATTCATCTATTCTTCTACCACGCCTTCGAATCCCAAATCATCCAATGCATCCAGTGCCAGTCTGACGCAATGCTCACATCCGTCAATGGTCACAGTCTTATCCTCTAAGCTCACTTCAAAATCCAATCCTTCCTCTGTCAAAAGATTGGTGATTCTCTCTACACATTTCTCACAATGCATATCTTCCACATTGATTACTGTCATCTTCTCTCCTCCTTATCGCATGATCTTCTTAATCGTATCACACAGTTCATCGATTACCTCATCATGACCTGCCCGCAGCTCTTCCACCACGCAGGAATGGATGTGGTTCGCCAGCAAACGCTCTTTGAAACTATCCAGCGCTGACTGAATGGCTGACACCTGGGTCAGCACATCCACGCAATACCGATCTTCCTCTACCATATTGCGAACCCCTCGAACCTGCCCCTCAATTCGGCTAAGTCGGGTCATCAGTTGTCTCTTCTCTTCCTGTGAGCGTTCCTTCTTTCGTTGATTCTGACAATGTTGTTCCATCTTCTCTTGCTCCTATAATCTCACTCTTCGCAACCGTAAGGCATTGCTCACCACGCATACAGAACTAAAGGACATGGCTAGTCCGCCAATCATCGGGCTAAGCAGCATTCCATTGATGGCATACAGGGCACCTGCTGCCAAAGGAAGTCCTAAGGCATTGTAGAAGAATGCCCAGAACAGGTTCTGTTTAATATTACGAATGGTGGCTTTGCTCAGTCTGAGCAGACGGTATACATCTATCAAATCCGACTTCATCAAAACTGTATCCCCGGAATCCAAAGCAATATCGCTTCCGCTTCCAATGGCGACTCCCACGTCTGCCTGCACAAGCGCCGGGGCATCATTGATACCATCTCCTACCATCATGACACATTTCCCTTCCATTTGCAACCTGTAAATCACATCTGCTTTCTCTTCCGGCATAACTTCAGCAATCACCCGGTTCATGCCCACCTGCTCACCGACATATTCTGCCGCCCGGCTGTTATCGCCGGTCACCATATAAACTTCGATTCCAAGCTTCTGCAAGGAACCAATGGCTTCCCGGCTGGTCTCTTTTACCCGGTCTGCTACACTGACAATCCCAAGAAGGGTGCCATCGCAGGCTACATACATAGGCGTCTGGCCTTTTTTTGCCATAGCTTCTGCCTGTGACAAAAATGGGGTGCGATCAATGCCTTGCTCCTGACACAATCTTCGATTTCCAATGGCATAGGTCTTGCCTTCTCGTTTGGCAAGCAAGCCCTGTCCGGTAATGCTTTGAAATTGTTCCGGTGTCCACAGAGTAAGATTCTTCTCCCTGGCACCTTCCACAATGGCTTTTCCAAGGGGATGCTCTGACATCTGTTCACAGGAGGCGGCAATGGTAAGTAGCTCTTCTTCCGCTCCTTCCTCTGCAAGTACTTCCATAAGTTTTGGTTTCCCTTCCGTCACCGTTCCCGTCTTATCTAAAATCACGCAATCGACTTTGTGTGCAACCTCCAAAGCTTCCCCGCTCTTTATCAGAATGCCGTATCTAGCTCCCAGACCTGTTCCTACCATAATGGCAGTTGGAGTAGCAAGGCCTAGGGCACACGGACAAGCAATCACTAAGACGGATACGAAAATATTCAATACAAAGGCAAGGTCTTTTCCAAGCAAGAGCCATATCAGGGCGGCTACAAAAGCAATCCCCATGACGGTCGGCACGAAATAAGATGCCACCTTATCCGCCAGTTTGGATATCGGTGCTTTCTTTTCCTGGGCATCCTCCATCATCTTCACAATCTTCGACAGCGTGGTATCCTGTCCCGTCCGCAACACTTCCATGGTAAATGCGCCCTGGTAGTTTACACTGCCGCCAATGACTTCATCCCCTGCCGCTTTTTCCACCGGAATACTTTCTCCTGTCAGCATGGATTCGTCCACCGTCGTCTCCCCGGACAAGATCTTCCCATCCAGCGGAATGCGACTTCCCGGTCTGACTAAAACCTGCTCTCTTATAAGAACCTCTTCTGTAGGCACTTCCACCTGCTGCCCATCGCGAAGAACAATGGCCTGATCCGGTGCCAGTTCCATTAATTTTCGAATGGCATCCGAGGTCTTATTCTTGCTTCGACTCTCTGCATATTTTCCAAGCATAACTAAGGTTACAACCACCGCCGCTGATTCGTAATATAAATGATGTACAGCACTCGCATCTTCTATGATGCGAAGGGTATTGACCAGGCTGTATAGAAAGGCGCTTCCGGTTCCAATGGCAACCAGAGAATCCATGTTGGGATTTCCTTTGAGGAGGCTCTTACTTCCCACTACATAATATTTTCGACCATTCCAGAGAATGATACAGGTCAGCAGAAGTTGTGCCAATGCATAGTGCATCGGGCTTTTCTGCATATCCAGAAATGCCGGCAGCGGCAAAGGCACCGGCAACATATGGCCCATGGAAATATAGAGCAGCAAGGCTGCCAATATCAAGTTGGTAAGAACTCTTCTCTTGGTCTTCTTCGTCTCTTGCTCAAAGTCCTCTTGTTCTTTTCGTTTCTCCTTCCGACTCTGCTCCAGATAGCGTTCCGCGCCGAATCCGGCTCTCGTCACTTTGCTGATAATCTGCTCCGGCTGTAATTCTTCTTCCGCATAAGTAATGGTGAGAATTCCCGTGGTTAGATTCACCACGCTCTCTGTAACACCCGGCAGCTTTCTTGTCACCCGCTCTACGGCACTGCTGCAGGCCGCGCAGGTCATTCCTGTGATTTTATATTTTTCTGTAATCATATTTCCCTCCACATACCCCCTAGGGGTATATTGGTATTGTAAGGGGAGAAAAAGGGCTTGTCAAGAGATGTGCTCCCTTTTCCCTCTTGCCGTCGTAGTGTATCCTTGCTGAATCTTTTTTATGTGCTGAAAACGGTTCTATTTTGCTCACGAAAAAAGCAAGGGCATTGGATCTAGGATCTAACACACCTTGCTTCTTTTGGACTCTATCGGTTACGCTTTAGTCAACCACTTTAGCAATAATTCCATAATTAGATTTTTTTCATATAAGAAGTTCAAAAACGGACTTTCTTGAATCTCTTTTAAAAGTGACATTCCCGTCGGTGTCTGATAGCAAATGGTTATCCCGGCAAAGAAGAGCCAGACAATGCATAGGCCAAAGGCCAGTCCAACGATACCACCAGCCAGTCGATTGATCCCCCCAAGAACCGGCAGATCCGTTAAGATTCCGGCAATATACAGAACAATTCGCACCACGATGGTGACGAGAATAAAGGTAATTAAGAAAGCTAGAATATCCGTTATGATCTTCGTCATATATTTACATATGTAATCTCGAAAGGCGGTAACTCCTAAGCTCTCGTAGACTTCTTTATTATTGTTATCAAGGACTACATTTTCCAGGATATTCGGCAATTGGGCCTGTTTGATTACTTCGATCTGCTCCTCTCTCGACAGTTCCTGCTCTTTCTGCTCTGCCTGTTCCCCCAATAGATTTTCACAATATTTCTGAACATGTTTTTCAATCGGAGTCGCTTTCTGCAAAGCAGAGCTGACATACGGACTTAAAAACAGCACCAATGCGATCGTTGCAATGGTAACTCCCAGGGAGGCTGCTATCTTAATCAGTCCTTTGCAACATCCAATCAATGTAAATAGCACCAATATAATTCCAACAATAATCATTAATCGACTCATGTATTCACCTACTTTTTCAGCTGTATTTCCTGTGCGCCATCCGCTCCTAAAAGGAGATATCTGTTCCAACCGCTTACCGGAACCAATCCACGAATGGTCATTTTTAGATCGCCCTCATACCGTTTGGTTCCTTGGCCGTTGTAGATCAGACACTTACTTCCCTCATACAAGATGATCTGATTCTGACAAATGGTCAGATGGCTGTAAGATTCTTGGAAAGACTCCATAAAGAGGCGGTTTCCATTCTTATTATAAACCTGAAGTTCGTAACCTTTGCCATCTTCATTTTTCAAGACAAGGGCGACTTTTTCTTCCTGGCATACTAAGGTCTGAATTTCACGGTCAAAGGTCGCTTTTTCCGTCTCTTTTGGCTTCCCATTCCCTTTCCAGAAAGCCAACATGCCATCCCCTGCCAGTACACAAACGCTATCTGTCAGATAGGTGCCCACCGGTACCATCTTGCCGGAGTAGGTCGCTTCACACAATTCGTGCTGACTGACGTTATCTTCAAAGCTATAATAGAGCACCCGGGTAGATACTTCCGTCTCTTCGGTAAGCAGATATGTCACCAAAAGTCGCTTCCCATCCTTAGAAAGGGCCAGCCCCAACGGGTAACCTGTATTGGTCAGGGAGGTCTTCTGTTCTACCAGCACATTTCCTTTTGCATCATAGCAACAGATCTGGGGAGAAATCTCTGCCTTCAGGATTGCTCCTACGATCCCTTGTGCGGAAACCGTCAAGCGTTCAATCGGACGCCCGGTCTGAAATTCGCCTCTGACTCCTTCTTCGTTAAGCACCATAACCGAGGTGCCTCCTATATCTCCCAGAACTGCCATGCTGTCGCAGGTTGCAATGGTCGGGGTCTGCATCTGGCAAGGCTGATTCCACAACTCTTCCCCTTCTTTGCTATAAAATGCCACCCCATCACGGCTATATTTTAAAATTCCTTTTGCAAAATAGAGATAATTCCCATTGGCTGATGATAGTTCTTGTTTCTCCTCCACCACTCGAAAATCAGCATACGTCTGATTGGTTAAATAGTGAAGACTAAAGCACAATACCGTAACAAACAGAACCATCCCTACTCCTACAAAAAGCCATCTCTTGCGTTTCTCTTTCCACATAATCGTTCCCTTATCCATATCTTTCGTTTAGACACTCATTATAGCACATATTTGTCTATGGTAACAGGAGTTTTTGTCCCACGAAAATAAGATTTCCGTCCTCCAAACCATTTGCCTTGCAAATGGCGTTGACATGGGAAGTGTCTCCATACTGTTTGCGGCTGATACTTGCTAAGGTATCTCCCTGTTTGACCACATACATATTTTCTGTGACTACCGTTTCCTTGGATGGTGCCTCCTTTAACTGGTCGGTCTTCGGTTCTGAATCTGTCTTTTGATCCTTTTCTTTCGGCTGATTCGAATTGGAAGAGGGTTCGTCCTGTTTTGGATCGAGCTTGGCAGCAGACGGATCCTCATCCCTCTCTTCCCCCTCTTTCTGCTCCTTTGCTTCCTGCTCCTTTGCTTCCTGCTCTTGATCTGTTGCCGGAGTAATCTGCAGGACCGTCTGATTCTCTTTTTTCGGTGCAAGACTATCTGTCAGGTTACTCATAACGTTCTTCACTTCCCCCATTTTTTCATATTTCTGTAATGTGGTTATTCCCGCGCCACATAGAAGGAGTACCACCGCAGCCGTTGCCACATAGGAAATGCCGGAACGCTTTTTCTTTTCTTTCTTTTCCATCCGCTCTTTTATAACATTGCGAAAATTCGTTGCAGCTCGGTCCTCAAAAATCTCACTGGGTGTGACGCCATTCTTCTTCCGGCTATCGATCATATAGCTCTGCATTTCTGCATTTTTCTCGTAATAAATATAATGACCGTTCCACTCTAACAAATCGTGAAATTTACGCATATAATATTTTTCTTCTTTGGTTTCTGCATCCTTGATCACGAAGATGCTTTTGTCTTTTGGAAAATATTTTTGATGAATCTTCGAAATGGCATGGTTGACTTCTAGGGCTTGTCCACTGGCCACCAGGCACCAGCCAATAATCCCCGCGTCCCCAAAATACTGTTTGCACTGCTCGCATGCCCATTTCCAAGTATTTTCTCCTAGCTGAATTTCTTTTCCACGAACACTGAGCTGTTTCATATGTAGTGCGCCATAGATATAGATGTAATCATCTTCCTCTTCTTTGACAATCTCTCCCACCAGAAAGGCTCCTTTCGGGGACTGGTCTGCCTTTTCACACATTTGATTAAAGAAGGTATCCACGTAATCCTCTACATATATTTTCGGATTATCGCTGACGTTTCCGATCTGACGAACATTTTTCGGAAGTTGTTTTTTCATATTCTTTCACCTCATCTGCCTTATTTTTTCCACAGGATACCATATGCATGGTGCAGATTTTAGCAGATTTTGGCGTCGCACCAGGGAACTCATCGACAAAAAAGAAAGTAGAAGGACCAAAATCCTTCTACTTTCGCCTTTTTTCTTCTTTATTAGATAAATGCTTTGACTTTCTTGTAGATACTCTCTGCATCCAAACCGTATTTCTTGATCAATTCCAAAGCCGGTCCGGATTCGCCGAATACATCATTGACACCAATCTTCATCACTTTGGTCGGTGCTTTTGCAGATAATACATCACATACTGCACTTCCCAAACCACCGATGACAGAATGTTCTTCTACTGTTACTACTTTCCCGGTTGCAGTCGCCGCTTTTACTACCAATTCTTCATCGATTGGTTTGATAGTATGAATATTGACAACCATGGCGCTGATACCGTCTGCTTCTAACATCTTCGCTGCTTCCATGGTCTCAGCCACTTCTAAGCCGGTTGCGAAGATCGTAACATCTGTTCCTTCCCGAAGAACCACACCTTTTCCAATCTCAAATTTGTAATCTTCCTCGTTGATTACCGGCACTGCCAATCTACCGAAACGCAAGTATACCGGGCCATCATGTTCGTAAGCGGCTTTGACCGCTGCTCTTGCTTCCACATCGTCAGCCGGATTGATCACGACCATGTTCGGGATAGCGCGCATAATCGCAAGGTCCTCGTTACACTGATGGGTCGCACCATCTTCCCCTACGGAGATTCCTGCATGGGTGGCACCGATCTTTACATTCAACTTCGGATAACCGATGGAGTTGCGAATCTGTTCAAATGCACGTCCGGATGCGAACATCGCAAAGGAACTTGCAAATACGACTTTGCCGGTCGCTGCCATACCAGCTGCTACAGACATCATATTTCCTTCTGCGATTCCGCAATTTACATGGCGTTCCGGATATGCCTTTCGGAACATTCCTGTCTTCGTGGATCCTGCCAAATCGGCATCCAATACCAAAATATCATCATGCTGCGCACCTAATTCTACCAGTGCATTTCCATAACTTTCTCTTGTTGCAATCTTCTTTACATCTGACATAATGCTTCACCTGCTTCCTCTAATTCTGCCAAGGCCTGTGCGTACTGCTCGTCGTTCGGTGCTACACCGTGCCATGATGCCTTGTTCTCCATGAATGATACGTTCTTTCCTTTTACGGTCTTTGCAATGATCGCAGTCGGCTGACCTTTGGTCTCTTTTGCTTCTTTGAATGCTGCTGCAATCTGGTCAAAATCATGTCCATCAATCTGAATCACATGGAAGTTAAATGCCTCGGATTTCTTATCAATCGGATATGGAGAGCATACTTCTTTGATGTCACCGTCGATCTGTAAACCGTTGTTATCTACTATCACTACCAGATTATCTAAGTTCCGATGGCCTGCCAGCATGGCTGCTTCCCATACCTGACCTTCCTGAATCTCGCCATCTCCAAGTAAGGTATAGACACGATAGTCATCCTTATAAATCTGTGCTGAGATTGCCATTCCTACAGCTGCAGAAATTCCCTGTCCCAAAGAACCGGTAGACATGTCTACGCCCGGAACTCCTTTCATATCCGGATGTCCCTGCAAATAGGAACCTACTTTACGAAGGGTTGCAAGATCTTCTACCGGGAAAAATCCTCGATTCGCCAATGCGGCATAATATCCCGGTGCGGTATGTCCTTTGGACAATACGAAACGGTCTCTCTTTGGATTCTTCGGATCTTTCGGATCGATATTCATCTCCTCGAAAATCAGATAGGTAAATAAATCTGCTGCGGATAAAGATCCACCCGGATGTCCGGATTTTGCGTGGTAAGTTCCAACAATCACGCCTTTTCTTACCTCATTCGCCATCTTCATCAATTCTAGTTTGTTCATAGCCTGCTCTCCTTTTTATCTTTTTTCTATGATGTACTTTATATGGTTGTTCTGCCTTCCAGTGCACGAAGCAGGGTTACCTCATCGATGCACTCCAAATCGCCGCCTACGGGAACACCGCTGGCAATTCTGCTGACTTTGATGCCGGTTGGTTTGATCAATTTGCTGATATACATGGCTGTGGTCTCCCCTTCCAAACTGGAATTGGTTGCGATAATCACTTCCTCCACATCTCCTTGCAAACGCTCCATCAGTTCTTTGAGTTTGATATCTCCCGGGCCGATTCCAAGCATCGGGGAAATCGCTCCGTGAAGCACATGATAGACACCCTGATATTTGCCCGTCTTCTCATATGCTGCCAAATCTCTGGTATTCTCCACCACCATAATGGTCTTGGAATCCCGCTTACTGTTGCTACAGATCGGACACAATTCCTGATCCGTCAAGGTATGGCACTGTCTGCAATAGCGGACATTCTGTCTTGCCTGCACCATGGTCTCGGCCAGTTTCGTCACTTGTTCCTGTGGCATATTAATCATATGAAATGCAAGACGCTGGGCTGACTTTGCGCCGATTCCCGGCAATCTCGACAATTCTTCAATCAGTCTGCTAATCTGACTGCTATAATAATCCATTCTATCTTCCGTCCTTCTATCTATTTCTAGAACGGCATGCCCGGCATACCTGCACCTAAGCCACCTGTCAGCTTAGACATAGCAGAGCTGGAAGCTTCGTCTACCTTGCGTAATGCCTCGTTGGTAGCTGCAACGATCAAATCTTCCAACATCTCGATGTCGTCCGGGTCTACCACTTCTTCTGCCAATTTTACTTTCAGCACTTCTCTGGAGCCAGATACCGTCACCTCTACGGCACCACCACCGGCTGTTGCCATAAATTCCTTGGTCTCCATCTCTTTTGCCTGTTCTTCCATCTGGCGCTGCATCTTCTGCGCCTGTTTCATTAAATTTGCCATGTTCCCCGGCATTCCGCCGCCTGGGAATCCTCCACGTTTTGCCATGGTTCTCCTCCTTTTAATCTTCTATGGTAATATCCATATGAATCATCTTTTCAAGATCTATAAAACTATCTTCAAATCGTCTGCCTGCATCCTGAGCCCGCACTTCCACTTCTACTTCCTTGCCAATCTTCTGTGC
Source organism: uncultured Faecalimonas sp. (assembly GCA_964450635.1). Taxonomy (GTDB): domain Bacteria; phylum Bacillota; class Clostridia; order Lachnospirales; family Lachnospiraceae; genus Faecalimonas. Next base: position 31,184 of record CAYVDA010000009.1, read on the forward strand.
GATAATGCTCTTGATCTCATCCACATGTTCTTTGGAACCTACCAGATTCTTCTGTGTCTCGTCTTCAAATACCAGAAGTAATTGATCCCGGTCCCCTACACTCAAACGTGCTTTCTTCAATGCCACTTTCAGCAGACCGGAAGCTTCATTGCGAATCCCGCCAAAATTCTTCACCACAGCTTTCACATCTTCCGGTAAAGCTTTGGTAAGTTCCGGTCTATGTGCCGGTTCTGCCGCCCGGTCTGTCGATGCTGCCTGGGACACACTCCGGGTCTGTTGCACCTGCACGGTAATCCCTTGTTCGACTTTCTCTTCCACTGCCCGAATCCGCTCTAGCAAACTGTCATCTCGCACTTCCATCTCCGGCTTGCACAATTTGATCAATGCCACTTCTAGAAGCACCCTCTTCTGGGTCGCATAGCGAAGTTGATTGGTCAGTTCAGAGAAGATACGGATATAGCGAAGCAAGGCATCATATTCGATCATCTGTGCTTCTTCCCGTAACTGCTGTAAATTCTCTGTGGATACATCCAGTACATCTTCCATATTATCAGAACTTTTTGCCAGAAGCAAGTTTCTTAAATACCAGGTGAAATCTGTAGCAAGCTGGGTCAGTTCCCTTCCTTGCATAATAAGGTCATCCAAGACACCCAGTAGTCCAGATACATCCCGTGCCAACAGTTTCCGAAGAAGGCCACTGAAAACAGCTGTATCCACCGCCCCTAACACTTCCAGCACATGGTCGTAGGTTAATTTCTCACCCAGATAAAAAGCAATACATTGGTCCAGGAGACTTAGTGCATCACGCATAGAGCCGTCTGCTACTTTTGCAATATACCGTAAGGCTTTGTCCTCTACTTCTATCTGTTCCTGTACCATCAGGTCTGCCAACCGATCCGTAATGGTATCAATGCTGATGCGTTTGAAATCATAGCGCTGACATCTGGATAAAATAGTAATCGGGATCTTATGCACTTCCGTCGTCGCCAAAATAAAAATGACATATTCCGGCGGCTCTTCTAAGGTCTTCAACAAGGCGTTGAAGGCTCCTATGGAGAGCATATGAACCTCGTCGATAATATAGACTTTATACTTGCCTTCCGTCGGCCGGTATGCCACTTCTTCCCGAATCTCACGGATATTGTCCACACCATTATTGGATGCTGCATCAATCTCAATCACATTCATGGAAGTTCCGGCTGCAATGGCCTTGCACATCTCGCACTCTCCACAAGGACTTCCATTCACCGGATGAAGACAATTCACTGCCTTGGCAAAAATCTTCGCCACAGAAGTCTTCCCGGTTCCCCGCGTCCCACAGAATAGATAGGCATGTCCGATACGATCTGCCATCAACTGGTTCTGCAAGGTCTTACTAATATGATCTTGTCCTTTTACGTCCTCAAATCCACCGGGACGAAATTTTCTATATAAGGCTGTATATGACATGCCGAATATCCTCTCTTGTTCTTGTATTATACTTATACATACATATCTCATTATATCCTATTTTCAAGATGCAAACAATAGTATTTTGCGGTATAATAAAAGATAATAAAAGAAATATCACAGAAGTGAAGTGAAAATCACAGAACAAGGAGTTTGTTATGCAAGGAATTGGGGAAAGATTAGAATTTTTGCGTAACCGGGGTGAAATCGTCCCGGACTTAGAACTATTAAAGACGCCGGAGCAGATCGCCGGCATTCGGGAAAGTGCCCGGCTCAACACTGCCGTTTTAGACCATGTGGCAGCTCATATCCGACCAGGCATGACCACAGCGGAGATTGACCGGTTGGTGCATGACTTTACCATTTCTCACGGTGGCTATCCGGCGCCACTTGGATACGAGGGCTTTCCCAAAAGTGTCTGCACCTCTCTAAATAATGAGATCTGCCACGGCATACCGGATGAAAAGATTCTTTTAATAGATGGCGATATCTTAAATGTAGACGTCTCCACCTGCCTAAATGGCTATTATTCTGACGCTTCCCGTATGTTCACCGTGGGAGATATTTCTCCGCAGGCCAAGCGGCTTTTGACGGTTACAGAGGAATGTGTCAAACGTGGCCTCGCTGCGGTGAAACCTTGGGGACACTTAGGCGATGTCGCCCATGCCATCCATTCTTATGCCAAACGTCACGGCTATTCTGTAGTGGAAGACATCGGCGGTCACGGAATCGGACTGGAATTTCATGAAGAACCTTTTGTAAGCTATGTGGCACCCAAAGGAACGGAGATGGTTCTGGTTCCCGGCATGATCTTCACCATCGAACCTATGATCAATGAAGGCAGTCCTGATTTTTATATCGACGAAGACAATGGCTGGACTGTCTATACAGAAGATGATGGCTTGTCTGCGCAGATTGAATATATGGTCTTGGTAACGGAGGTGGGAGCCGAAGTGCTAACCAGATAATTTGCTGATATGTACCAGAAGTTCACTCGGATGGCCCACTATTTCCTTGGCGCCGGCCTCTGCTAATTCCTTCTGGTCACCATAGCCGTAGCGTACTCCAATGGCAGAAAGTCCATTCTCCCTGGCCCCTTCTATATCGAACCGGCGGTCGCCAACCATGACTGCCAAAGAGACATCCGACACCTGCCCGGTAGAAAGGGCATAACGGATCACATCCCCTTTCTGCACCCGGCTTCCATCCATGGTTGCACCAGCCACCACGTGAAAATACGGAAGCAATTGGAAATGTTCCAATATCTGAACAGCAAACGCTTCCGGTTTGGATGTAGCAAGAAGGAGGATCTTTCCTTGGTCTCGGAGGGTTTGCAACACTTCCGGAATCCCTTCGTATACTTTATTTTCATAGATCCCCCGATCCCGATAATATTCCCGGTAGTAAGCGACCGCCTGCATGCTTTTCTCTTCCGAAAATCCATAAAATTTCTGAAAGGACTCGTGGAGCGGCGGTCCTATAAAGGGATACAGGCTCTCACGATTCGGAACCTTGATTCCATATTTTTCCAAAGCATAGGCTACCGAATTGGTAATCCCCTCCCCCGGATCTGTTAACGTTCCATCCAAATCAAACAATACATATTGATACATTTCTTCTCTCCTGTTATTCTATTTCCCGAATTTTCTTTCGCACAGGCAGGATGGCCGGCGGTGGGACAGACAGCTCATCGATTCCCATTTTTACGAAGGTCTCTGTCATTCGCAAATCGGCACCTAATTCCCCGCAGATTCCAACTAAACAGCCCTCCTGATGTCCATTGGCAATGACCATTTGGATCATGCGAAGGATGGCCGGATGATGCGCATCGTAACTTGCATCCAGCTTCGGATTCTGGCGATCGATGGCAAGGGTATACTGGGTCAGGTCATTGGTTCCAATGCTGAAGAAATCCACTTCTTTCGCCAATACATCACTCATCATAACCGCAGCCGGAGTCTCCATCATAATTCCTAATTCCACATTGCCATAAGGGATATTGGCATCCTCCAGCTCCTTGCAAACTTCCCGGCAGATTGTTTTTGCCGCCTGCACTTCCGAAAGGGAACTAATCATCGGGAACAGAATCCCTACGGTTCCAAAAGGGGAAGCCCGATAAATTGCCCGAAGCTGCGTTTTGAACAATTCTTTTCGATCCAGGCAAATGCGGATTGCCCGGTAACCCATAGCCGGATTCTCCTCCCGCGCCAAACCGAAATAGTCTACCTGTTTGTCTGCCCCAACATCCAGCGTCCGAATGATTACTTTTCTTCCAGCCATATTCTGTACAACCGTCTTGTAAGCCTGAAATTGTTCTTCTTCCGTTGGATAGGTGTCTTTTTCCAAATAAAGAAATTCACTTCGAAACAGTCCGATCCCAGCCGCATCATTGGCAAGAACGTCTGTTACATCTGCCACACTTCCGATATTGGCATAGAGACGAATCTCTCTTCCGGATCTGGTTTCATCCGGAAGCCCTTTTAAGGTATGAAGAAGCTCTCGCTGTTCTTTCTCTTTTTCCTGCTCTTGCATGTATGTTTTTAGCATATCATATTCCGGATCGACAATCAATCGCCCATGTCGCCCATCTACGATTCCCATCTTGCCATTCCACTCTTCCTGCACACGGATTCCAAACAAAGCCGGGAGATTCATGGTCCTTGCCAAAATGGCAGTATGGGAATTTGCGGAGCCATCGTGGGTGACAAATGCCAGAAGTTTGGTTTTGTCTAGCTGTACTGTCTCGCTCGGCGCCAGATCTTCAGCCACCAAGATTACCGGTTCCTGAAGTTCTGCCTGCTTCTGGTTGCCGGAGAGGACCTGCAGAATCCTCTCGGAAATATCTTTTACATCCACGGCTCTTCCTTTGAAGTATGCATCTTCCATCCGGGAAAACATCTGAGAAAAGTCATCTCCCGTGGTGGCAACAGCAAATTCTGCATTGACCTGTTCGTTACGAATCATCTTATAAATGGATTCGTTGTAATCTTCGTCCTCCAGCATCATCCGGTGGATTTCGAAAATCATGGCATTGACTTTTCCTACTTCATCAAGGGCTTTCTCATAGAGTGCCTGAAGCTGCTTCCTGCTCTCTTCTTTTGCCCGTTCGTAGCGGACTATTTCTCCTTCCGGATCTACCACTTTCCGTCTCAACACTTTCTGCTGGCTTTTCCGGTAAAACAGGATGCGCCCAACTGCGATTCCATTGCAAATGGATTTTCCTTGATACATTTCCATGGTATCACCTCATCTTATAAATTTGCCCGAAAGAATCCTTCCAGCTCCTTCGCTGCCACTTCTTCGTCTTCCCCTTTTGCTGCCACGGTAATGGTATCTCCGTTTTTCACACCCAGCCCCATGAGCATCATCAATTTTCCCGCATCACAGGTCTTTCCTTCTTTTTCTATGGTGATTTTGGATTGGTACCTTTTCACCTCTTTGACCAGCATGCCTGCCGGTCGCGCGTGAAGTCCGATTGGATCTGTTATGGTATAGGTAAACGTTGTCATAATCATTTTCCTCCTGTTATGTCAGTTTGTTCAATTGCAAATAATGGTTCTCCCTGTTTTACTGCTCCTTCTGCCAAAAACCGGATACCTTGGTTGTCTTCTAGCTCAGTGCAAAGGATCGGGGATGCCAAGGAATGGGCATGCTCCTTTATATAGGAAAGATCTAGTTCCATCAACAGTTCCCCTTTCTTTACTTTCTGCCCATTTTTCACGAACACCCGGAATCCTTCTCCCTTCAAACGGACGGTGTCAATTCCCATATGAAGGAGCATATTTATGCCACTGTCTGTAAGGAATCCCATAGCATGTTTCGTCTCAAATACGAATGCGATTTTTCCATCTGCCGGTGCGCAGACTTTGCTCTCTTGCGGTATTACCACAACGCCATCTCCCATCATTTTTTCTGCAAATGCCTCATCCGGTGCTGTGGATAAGGGCGCCGCTATTCCTGTTACCGGGCTGTAGATTAGGATAGGGGTGGATTCTTCTTTCCTTTCCGGCGCCATCTCCAGGTAGTCTTCCAGATTGGATTTGATTACCGTCACTTTCGGTCCATAGATAATCTGTACCCCATTTCCTTTGCGAACCACGCCGGAAGCTCCTGTAGATTTCAGCAATCCGTCATCTACCAGCTCCGGCTGATAAACGGTGCAGCGAAGTCTTGTCGCACAGCAATCCACATCGGAAATATTCTTCTTTCCACCTAGCCCATCGCAAAGAATCCGGGATAGGGAATCTTCCTTTTCATTCTCAGCCTTCTGTTGATTTTTTTCTTCCAAATCCCTTCTGCTATATAATTTCACGTCTTTGCTATCCTCTCTTCCCGGTGTCCTAAGATCCAATTTGGTAATCAGGAGATAGAATAGAAAGTAATAAATCATAAAATAGAACGCGCCAACCACAATTACCCAGATCCAGTTGGTCTTACGATTCCCCTGCAAGATTCCAAACAGGAACAAATCGATAAATCCGCCGGAGAAGGTCATGCCTACTCCTACTTTTAGGATGTGCATCAACATGTAAGAGGCACCGGCCAGTACACAGTGAATCCCGTATAGCAAGGGCGCCACAAAAAGGAAGGTAAATTCTAACGGTTCCGTAATTCCCGTCAGCATGGAAGTAAGGGCTGCCGATAGAAGCAAGCCGCCTATTTCTTTTCTTTTTTCTCTCTTCGCAGCTCGATACATAGCAAGCGCCGCCCCCGGAAGCCCGAAGATCATCAGCGGAAATTTGCCGGACATAAATCGGGTTGCGGATGCTGCAAACCGGGTCACCTTTGGATCTGCCAACTGTGCAAAGAAGATATTCTGGGCGCCGGATACCAAAACACCTTGAATCTCCATGGTGCCACCTAAGGCCGTCTGCCAGAACGGAAGGTAAAATACATGATGTAGGCCAAAAGGCAGGAGTAGTCGTTCCATCAGGCCATAGACCCATGTGCCGGCATAACCGGACTCTAATACCATATCTCCTAAGGCGTAGATTCCTGTCTGAATCACCGGCCAAATGAAGTACATAAGGATTCCCACCCCGGTATAAACCAAAGCACTGATGATTGGAACAAATCTTGTTCCCCCAAAGAAGGATAGTACTTGGGGCAATTCCATCTTGTAGAATCGATTGTGCAGGGCTGCCACTCCAAGTCCAACCAGCATGCCGCCAAACACACCCATTTGCAAAGATGTGATGCCACATACAAAAGCCGTAGCTCCACTTAGCATATCCTCCGTTCCTCCGCGAAGGGTAAGCAGCGCATTGATTGCGGCATGCATAATAAAAAATGCGATTGCCGCTGCCAGCGCAGCCACTTCTTTTTCTTTTTTTGCCATACCGATGGCCACACCGATGGCAAACAGTAGTGGCAGATTTTCAAATACGACATTGCCTGCTTTACTCATCACCGTAAAGATTCCATAAGGAATGGTTCCCGCTCCCATAATCTTTCGCAAACCATAGGTCTCCAACATGGTTTCGTTGGTCAACGAACCGCCAAGGCCTAACAAAAGTCCTGCCACTGGCAGAATTGCGATTGGCAACATAAAGAATCTGCCAACCCGCTGCAGTATGCCAAACATGTTCTGCTTCATTGTCTTCTCTCCATCTCCCATCTAGCGTTGCACCCGTGCTCCGGCTCCTCCCATGATAGCTTCCACTTCTCTCTTGCTTGCCATGGCAGTATCCCCCGGTGTTGTCATAGCAAGGGCGCCATGTGCCGCTCCGTAATTCACTGCCAGAGACGGATCCCCCGTCGTCATAAGTCCGTAGATCAGACCGGAAGCAAAGGAATCTCCACCTCCCACTCGATCCATAACCTCCAGACCTTTGTAGTCTTTCGCCTTGTAGATCTCTCCCTCTGCCCAGCAAAGTGCGGACCAGTCATTGACCGTTGCCGTCTTCACCTCACGCAGGGTTGTTGCAACCACCTTGAAATTCGGATAGGTCTCTGCTGCCTTGTTGATCATCTTTTTGTATCCTTCGATATGCAACGTCTGCAGATTGTCATCATTTCCCTCAATCTCAAATCCCAGACAGGCAGTAAAATCTTCCTCATTCCCAATCATAACATCCACATATTTGGCAATCTCCTGATTGACCTGTTGTGCTCTTTTGATTCCTCCGATGGCACTCCACATGGATGGGCGATAGTTCAAATCATAAGAAACGATGGTGCCATATTTTTTCGCCGTCTTAATGGCCGCAAGAACCGTCTCGCAAGACTGCTCAGACAGTGCCGCATAGATACCGCCGGTATGAAGCCACCGAACCCCTAAGGTTCCGAAGATATATTCAAAATCAAAATCTTCCGGTGTCGCTTTGGAAATGGCTGTATTTGCCCGGTCAGAACAGCCCACGGCTCCCCGAATTCCAAATCCACGCTCCGTGAAATTTAACCCATTCCGGCATATGCGTCCGATGCCGTCAGTCTTCATCCATTTGATCAAGGAGGTGTCTACTCCTCCCTGCAAAATCAAATCTTCCATGAGCATTCCTACTTCGTTTTCTGCAAAAGCAGTGATGATCGCCGTCTTTAATCCAAAACATCTGCGAAGGCCACGAACCACATTATATTCCCCGCCGCCTTCCCAGGCACGGAACCATCTGGCTGTTCGAATCCGCCCTTCGCCCGGATCCAACCGCAACATAACTTCTCCTAGGGATACTGCATCGAATTGACACGCACTGGCCAGTCTACATTTCAAATCCATCTCTATTCTCCTCTGATCTCTTTCACCAATTTCACAGCTTCTCTCGTCATCTCTTCCATCGCATCAAATGCTCCTTGGGCGATCAAATCGCCTTTTACCATCCAACTTCCCCCACATGCCAGGATTTGGGTACACCCAAGATAATTCGACAGATTCTTAGCGCTGATTCCGCCGGTTGGCATAAACCGTACTTGAGGATATGGCGCCGAAAGTGCCTTGATTGTGGAAATACCTCCGAATTGCTCCGCCGGAAAGAATTTGACCACCTGCAGTTTTCGTTTCACTGCCTGTGCCAATTCCGAAGGGGTAATGCACCCCGGCAGGATCGGAATCTGCTGTTCCAGGCAATAATCTACAATCTCCGGATCAAAGCCGGGACTGACAATAAACTTTGCGCCTGCTCCTACAGCTCTCTCTACCTGTTCTATAGTAAGAACCGTTCCGGCGCCCACCAACATTTCCGGATATGCATTGGTCATGGTCCGAATGGAAGCTTCTGCCGCTTCTGTACGGAACGTAACTTCTGCACAAGGAAGCCCACCATCCATCAAAGCCTTTGCCAGTGGTAAGGCATCCTCTTCCTTTTGCAATACTACCACCGGCACAATGCCCATGGTTTCTATTTTCTGTAGTAACTCCTGCATCCCTCTTTCCCTCCTAACAATCAAATCCAAAATATTTCTTGGCATTTTCATAGGAAATACCTTTGACAATCTTCTCTAAAGCCTGATTGTCATCCGGGTACTCGCCCTGTTCCACCCATTTCCCAAGGAGATCGCATAAGATGCGCCGGAAATATTCATGGCGTGTATAAGATAGGAAACTTCTCGAATCCGTCAGCATACCGATGAAGTTCCCAAGCAGACCTAAGTTCGCAAGGGAAATCATCTGCTCCTGCATTCCGGTCTTGTTGTCGTTAAACCACCATGCACTTCCCTGCTGGATCTTTCCTGCCGTCTCCGGTCCTTGGAAGCATCCGATAATCGTTCCGATTGCCGCATTATCCATGGGATTCAAACTATATAGAATCGTCTTTGGCAATCTCTCTTTTTCCGCCAACCCATTGAGATAATCTGCCAGCTGTGCCATCGGCGCAGAAGTTCCGATGGAATCTGCCCCCGCATCCGGCCCAAAGCTTCGATACAGCCTCTGATTATTATCCCGTTTTACCCCATAATGCAGCTGCATGGCCCAGCCTTTTTCGTAATAAGCCTCACCCATAGCAAGCAGAAGGGCGGTCTTAAATTTGCCACATTCCGCTTCCGTTATAGGCTCTCCGGCTCTTCTTTTGGCAAAAATCCGTTCCACTTCTTCATCGGATGCCGGCTGATACATAACATACCCTAACCCATGATCGGAAACTTTACACCCCACCGCCTCGAAGAAGTCCATACGCACCTTCAGTGCCTCTAGTAAAGTCGGAAAAGAAGTGATCTCTACGCCGCTTACTTCTGAAAGGTTCTCTAAATAAGTGCAATAATCGGATTTTTCCAAATGCATGGCACGATCCGGTCTCCAAGTCGGAAGAACCTGTACGGAAAAACTCTGATCTTCTTTTAATTTCAAATGCCACTCCAGGGAATCGATGGGATCATCTGTGGTGCAAAGCAGATTTACGTTGGATTTTCTAATCAGGCTTCGTGCCGACATGTCTCCATTTGCCAATCTTTCCTTGCACAGATTCCAGACTTCCTCCGCTGTCTCTCCATTTAAAATGCCTTCGTATCCAAAATACCGCTGTAACTCCAGGTGGCTCCAATGGTACAAGGGATTGCCGATAGCCATCTCCAAGGTCTCTGCCCATTTCCGGAATTTCTCCCGATCCGATGCGTCGCCTGTGATATAGGCTTCCTCTACGCCGTTAGCGCGCATCTGTCTCCATTTGTAATGATCTGCACCGAGCCACAACTGGGTCATATTTTCAAATTGGCGATCTTCATAGATTTCTTGCGGATTCATATGACAATGATAATCCAATATCGGCATTGTTGCCGCATATTCGTGATATAATCTCTTTCCTGTCTCTGTGGATAACAGAAAGTCCCGATCCATAAATTTCTTCATCCTGCTTCTCCTCTTCTATCATTCATCCCGTTTCTATCCCGATCTGAACTGAGATTAGTTTGTCCCGCTCATCTATTTTTTATCCTTCTTCTTCGACTTCATCATGTTTTTTTATGTCTGTCTAGTTCCATTTTACGGCTCTAAAATAAAAAGGCGCTCATTCGTAACTTCTCGTACGAATAAGCACCCATATCCTCTTTATTTGATTGTTATGCTAGGTTATCAATATCTTCCGGCTCTAAGATTGTCTCATCAAATCTGCCACCGTAACGCTGTCTAAATAGGTTCCAATGGCGGAATTAAGCCCTTCCCACAGTTTCACCGTCCGGCATTCTTCCCGATGTGCACAAGGCTCTGCCCCGCATTCCAAGCAGGATACCGGTGCCAGAGTTCCTTCTGTCAGTTCCAGAATTTCCCGCACTCCATAGTCTTTTGGGGAGCGATTCAAACGATAGCCGCCGCCTTTTCCATGGACACTGTCCACCAAGCCATTTTTCGATAAAATGACCATAATACTCTCCATATATTTTTTGGAAATCCGTTGCCTGGTGGCAATCTCTTTCATCGGCACATAGGTATCCTTATCCTGTTCTGCCAAATCAATCAGTACCCGTAAGGCATAACGCCCCCTCGTAGAAATCAACATTTTCCTCTTCCTCTCTATCCTTCAAATAGTGTCGTAGATAAATATCGGTCTCCTGTATCCGGAAGCAGGACCACAATCTGTTTGCCTGCATAGGCCGGATTCTTTGCGAGCTCCATGGCAACATGTAAGGCTGCGCCGGAAGAAATTCCAACTAAGACACCCTCTTTTCTACCCAGGGTGCGGCTTGCCTCATAGGCTTCCTCTTCTGTTACCTGTACGATTCGATCATAGACTTCTGTATCCAGAATCTCCGGCACAAATCCGGCTCCGATTCCCTGCAGACCATGCGGCCCCGGATTACCTCCGGAAAGTACCGGCGAGCCTGCCGGCTCTACCGCTATAATCTCTATCTCCGGATTCTTCTCTCGCAGATAACGCCCGGTTCCTGTAATCGTGCCACCGGTTCCCACGCCTGCAACAAAGACATCCACTTTTCCATCTGTATCTTCCCAGATCTCCGGCCCCGTCGTCTCATAATGGGCTTTCGGATTCGCCGGATTTACAAACTGGCCTGCCAGAAATCCTCCCGGAAGTTCTTTTGCCAGCTCTTCAGCCTTAGCGATAGCACCTTTCATTCCCTTGGAGCCCTCTGTCAATACCAATTCTGCCCCGTAGGCCTTCATCAACTGGCGCCGCTCCACTGACATAGTCTCCGGCATTACAATGACGATGCGATACCCACGTGCCGCCGCCACTGCCGCTAGGCCGATTCCTGTATTTCCCGAAGTTGGCTCTATGATTACCGAGTCTTTGGTCAATAATCCATCCTTTTCTGCCTCATCCAACATGGATTTTCCCACCCGGTCTTTCACCGACCCTGCCGGATTCAAATATTCTAATTTCGCCAACACTTTGGCTTGCAATCCTTCTTCTTTCTCTATCTTAGTAAGTTCTAAGAGCGGTGTGTTTCCGATCAATTGATCAGCCGCTGTATATATCTTTCCCATTTCCATCACCTCTGCCTATTATTTTACCCCAGCAAATCCTTTTTGTAAATCCTCGATAATGTCATCGATATGTTCTGTCCCAATGGATAAACGGATGGTATTTTCTTTAATTCCCTGATCGAGAAGTTCTTCTTTGGTAAGCTGTGAATGGGTCGTGGTTGCCGGATGAATCACAAGGGATTTCACATCGGCTACATTTGCCAGAAGGGAGAAAATCTCCAGACTGTCAATAAATTGATGAGCCTCTTTCTCTCCTCCTTTGATCTCAAAGGTGAAAATGGAAGCGCCGCCATTTGGAAAATACCGTTCGTAAAGGGCATGATCCGGATGGTCTGGCAGAGATGGATGGTTCACTTTTTCCACCATCGGATGATTTTGCAAAAATGCTACCACTTTTTTCGTATTTTCTGCATGTCTGTCCAAACGCAAAGAGAGGGTTTCCACACCTTGCAACAGCAAGAATGCGTGGAATGGCGAGATGGTTGCCCCAGTATCCCGCAGCAAAATAGCGCGAATGTATGTGACAAAAGCCGCTTTTCCTGCCGCCTCTGTAAAAGAAACGCCATGATAGCTAGGATTCGGCTCTGCAAGTTGCGGAAATTTGCCCGATGCCTTCCAATCAAATCTACCGGAGTCTACAATGATGCCTCCCAGTGTGGTGCCATGTCCGCCGATAAATTTCGTTGCCGAATGAACCACGATGTCTGCCCCGTACTCAATCGGTCGTACCAGGTAAGGGGTTCCGAAGGTGTTGTCAATCACAAGTGGTAACCCATGACGGTGAGCGATTTGGGCCACAGCCTCTATGTCCGGAATGTCGGAGTTCGGATTTCCCAGAGTCTCTAGATAAACCAACTTGGTATTCTCCTGAATAGCTCCTTCCAATTCCGCCAAATTATGTGCATCTACAAAGGTTGTCTCAATTCCGTACTGTGGCAAGGTATGAGCAAGAAGATTGTAACTGCCACCGTAAATGGTTTTTTGCGCCACCACGTAATCTCCTCCGCGAGCCAGTGCCTCGATTGCATAGGTTATGGCGGCTGCCCCGGATGCCACTGCCAATGCTGCTACGCCGCCCTCCAATGCTGCAATTCGTTTTTCAAACACATCCTGTGTGCTGTTCGTCAAACGGCCATAAATATTTCCTGCATCAGACAGATTGAATCTGGCTGCCGCATGAGCGGAATCACGAAATACATAGGATGTCGTCTGGTAAATCGGGACTGCACGTGCTCCGGTTGCGGAATCCGGCTCCTCCTGTCCCACATGTAATTGTAATGTCTCAAATCTGTATTTTGCCATTCCTAGGTCCTCTCTTTCGCTGTATTGCCTACCTTTTAAGTAGGTATTTGAAACTATACACCACTATTGCCTACCTTGTCAATAGGTTATTTGGATTTTTTAGTTTTTTTCTTTTGAAAACCGCTCTCATTCATTGACTATTCCTATTGATTGGTGTATCCTAAATCCTTGGAAATAAAGGAAAGGAGTCGAAACGAATGGAAAATTTGGTTTTTAGTTTAAACGCAACCATCCCTATCTTCTTGCTAATGGTATTGGGATTCTTTTTTCGAAAAATTCATTGGATTGACGATCTGTTTGCAGAACGCATGAATACTTTTGTCTTCCGAATTGCATTGCCGGTATTGGTATTCGAAGATTTGGCAACAGTGGATTTTGGACATCTATGGAATCTGAAGTTCGTCTTATTTTGCCTTCTGGCTACCATCTTAAGCATTGCACTTATGATCGCCCTGTCCTTCCTATGGAAAGACAAGAATCTGCGGGGTGAATTTATCCAAGGCTCTTACCGGAGCAGTGCCGCTCTCTTGGGAATCGCTTTTATCCAGAATATTTACGGAGATTCAGGCCTTGCGCCTTTGATGATTATCGGCAGTGTTCCTTTGTATAATGTTATGGCCGTTACGATTCTGTGCATCTTCGACCCACAAAATCCGGGAATGGACAAAGAGACGGTCAAGGTGACTTTGAAAGGGATTGTGAAAAATCCGATTATTATCGGAATCCTATCCGGTATCCTTTGGTCTGTGCTAGGTCTTCCGATGCCACTGATCCTCGGAAAAACCGTGTCAAATGTAGGTGCACTGGCAACCCCACTTGGACTTATGGCAATGGGTGCTACCTTTGATTTTAAGAAGGCTTTGGCCAAAAAGAAACCGGCTTTTATTGCAACTTTTTTCAAGCTCATTGGTCTGGCTGCAATCTTCCTGCCGATTGCAATTCTCCTTGGATTCAAGGAACAGGAATTGGTCGCCATCTTAGTGATGCTTGGATCTGCTACTACAGTCAGCTCCTTTGTTATGGCGCGAAATATGGGCTATGAGGGAACCTTATCTTCTAGCATCGTCATGCTGACAACCCTTTTCAGTGCCTTTAGTTTGACCGGCTGGTTGTATCTGCTTCGATATATGCAATTGATTTAGAGCGAACCGAACAAAATATATTTTCAACCTTTTTCATATTTTCATGGTATAATATGAAAAATTGGACATAAGGAGAACTACCATGAAAAAATATAGAAAATGGATTCCACTTCTCTTCGCTATTACACTCATCGGCGCTGGATGTGGCAGCAAGACTTCTGAATCGAATCATAAGAAAGCGGAAACGATTTCCACCGCAGACGGGAAAGTCGTCCTCAACAATTACAAAGGCTTGAAAGCCACCCGAAAAGTTTATAAAATAACGAAGAAACACATACAAGAAGCCATTGATGATATGGTATACGAATATGTAAC
>CAYVDA010000010.1:0-45358 GCA_964450635.1 uncultured Faecalimonas sp.
GAAGACTACCTGCCATTTAAAATACTCTGTGTTAAATTGATATTACTCAAACTCCATCCTTCCTATAATTCAATCTCGATAACCCGATTACTTGGCTCATACTTACGATATACCACACCTGCTGCATCCATCATGCGCTTGGATGCAATCACACTTGGCGTATCTGCATATTTGTCACAATCATAGATAACCTCCACGATTCCACTCTGAATGATGGCCTTCGCGCATTCATTACATGGGAACAAAGATACATAGAGCTTCGCTCCCTTCAAGCTGCCACCACTGTAATTCAAAATGGCATTCAGCTCGCTATGGGTGGAATAGACATATTTGGTCTCCAACGGATCTTCCCCGTCTCTGGTCCACGGGAAGACATCATCGGAACATCCCCTCGGAAATCCATTGTATCCCATGGAAAGAATGCGATTCTCCTCACTGACAATGCAACATCCCACCTGGGTATTCGGATCTTTGGATCGTTTGCCCGACAATTTGGCAACTCCCATAAAATATTCATCCCATGTGATATAATCTGTTCGTTTCTGTGTCATAAGCTCATCCTCTGTAAACTATTTTGTACCGAAAATACGGTCTCCGGCATCACCAAGTCCCGGAATGATATAACCATGATCATTTAATCTCTCATCTAAAGCACCAACGAAGATATCTACGTCCGGATGTGCTTCCTGCAGGCGTTTTACGCCTTCCGGAGCGGCGATGATACACATAAAGTGAATGTTCTTCACGCCTTTGTCTTTCAGCATCTGGATTGCTGCCACACAAGAACCACCGGTTGCAAGCATTGGATCTACAACGAATACTTCTCTCTCGCCGCAGTCAGCCGGAAGTTTGCAATAGTATTCTACCGGTTCTAAGCTGTCCGGATCACGGTAAAGGCCGATATGTCCAACCTTTGCAGCCGGAATCATAGCCAACATCCCTTCTACCATACCAAGTCCTGCACGGAGAATCGGTACAACTGCCAATTTTTTTCCTGCAAGTTCTTTGACTGTGGTCGTGCAGATTGGAGTCTGAATCTCCACATCCTGTAATTTCAAATCTCTGGTTGCTTCATAGCACATAAGCATTGCAATCTCGCTAATCATCTCACGGAAATCCTTAGAACCAAGTTCTTTCCGACGGATATATCCTACCTTGTGCTGAATCAATGGGTGTGTCATTACTGTTACTTTAGACATAATCTTTTTCCTCCTCTATTCAATCATACCGATTCGACGGATATGACGTTCATCATTTGAAAATGGTGTATTTAAAAATGTATCTACAATCTTCACGGCAAGTTCCGGTCCGATGACCCGGCCTCCCAATGCCACAATATTGGTATCGTTGTGCAGTCTGGTCGCTTCTGCTGAGAAGCAATCGGAACAAAGCGCGCAACGAATGCCTTTCATCTTATTCGCTGCAATGGAAATTCCAATTCCGGTTCCGCAGATCAGGATCCCCTTCTCGCACTCGCCATCTAAGATCGCCTGTCCGACTTTTTTTGCATAAATCGGATAATCCACAGACTCTCCATGGCAACCGAAGTCCTTGTATTCCAGTCCTTCTTTTTCCAAATATTTGATAATCTCCAGTTTCAAGGCGTATCCGCCATGATCACAACCAATTGCTATCATAATCCTTGTACCTCCTCATTTAATTTGTTCGCTAGTTTCTCAATGAGTTCGTTGATTAACTCATAGTTCTCTCCATACACGTTCAAAGGTTGTCCGTGTGCGGATTGCACCTGTCTGGAATCTTCCACAAACTCATGCAATGTATAGACATGTTTCACATGTTCGTAATCCGCAATAATCCGCCACTTCTGGCTCTCTTCAAACGTCAGAACCAAGGTCTCATCATCCAATTCTTCCTGGACAAATGGTTCTGCCATATGATCGGTCAGCGTCATCTGATGGCTCTTCATAATCGCTTCGGCTTTCTGGTTCGCCGGTTCCGGAAACAGAACTACCATACCGCGGCTTAAGATCTCATATTCCTGTCGCAACTTCTGATTCCGCAACAATTCTGCCGCCATGGGTCCTCTGCAATTATCACTGGTGCTTACGAAAATGATTCTTCTATATTTTTGCTGCTTCGTAATATCCGATGCCTGAATCACCTGATGCCCGGCCGCTTTCTCCAAACGGTTCATCACCGCTGTACCGATTCCGCTGTCCTCAAAGGCTTCACTGTAGATAACATCCACGTCTTCGTCGTCAAATTCCCGCAGTACTTTATATAGGTTCTTGGCAATGGTATTCTCATGTTCTCTAGATCCCATGCTCTTTACCGTACCTATGGTATATTCTCCCTGGGTCTGACTGGTCGCAATGATTCCCACCTTCAGCCCCTGCTTGGTCATCACATAAGCAAGTTGACGAATGGCTTTGACAACCTCCGGCAACTCTCCTTCGATCAAAGTAAGTTGTGCTTTCGGTGCATAATGGCGATATTTCATTCCCGGTGCTTTTGGTGCCGTCGTACTGTCTGCTGACAAAATCGCCGCATCAACACTGACCTCCCCGATGACCTCTTCGAACATCTCCTTGGTAATGGCACCCGGACGCAAAATCATCGGTGGCTCTACGGTCATATCCAGGATCGTCGATTCCACACCGATATCCACACTGCCACCATCAATAATCATGTCAATCTTACCATTCAGATCTTCCCATACATGATCCGCCGTTGTAGGGCTTGGTCTTCCCGACGTATTGGCACTCGGTGCAGAAATATATCCGCCTCCTGCAAGAATCAACTGTCTGGCAATCTCATTCTCCGGCATGCGGACCGCTACGGTAGCAAGGCCTCCTGTGGTTCCATAAGGGACTGCCTCGGATTTTTCAAAAATCAAAGTCAACGGCCCCGGCCAGAAGGCATCCATAATCTTCCTCGCTTTCTGTGGTACTTCTGTTACAATCCCATCCAGCGCCTCCGTCTCTGCAATGTGTACAATCAACGGATTATCCGAAGGCCTTCCCTTCGCTTCATAGGTCTTCTTCGCTGCCTCTTCATCCAGCGCATTGGCACCGAGACCGTAGACTGTCTCTGTGGGAAATGCCACAAGACCGCCTTCTCGCAACACCTCTCCGGCTTGTAAGATCAGGTTCTCCTCTATTTGGTTTTCATCTATTTTTAATATTCTGGTTATCATGTTGTTTATTATATCATTCTTTTTCTATTTTATCTAGTCCTTTTATCACGCCCTCACAAATCCCATTTGCCATCTGCTCCTGGTAGCTGTCCGAGCATAATTGCTCCGCCTCCTCCGGATTGCTTAGGAACCCGCATTCTACGATAATGGTTGGAACTTCCGTTTTCTTTAGTAAATAGTAGGTCTCATTTCCTTTGGCCTGTCGATGATTTTCTGAAAAATGTTCATGTAGTACTTCCTGCATACATTCTGCCAAGGTTTTCGCCATGGTCGAATGGGCAAAATAGAATACCTGCGCCCCTTTGACAGTGCTATCTGTATAACTATTTTGGTGGATACTCACCACCAAATCCGGGGATAAATCATTGATATACTTTACCCTGTTTTTCATATCCTGTACCTTGCTTGCATCTGCCTCGTCAGTCTGTCGGGTCAGGAATACCTCTATCCCAGCTTGCTCTAATAGTTCTTTTACTTTCCTTGCAATCTGAAGGTTTAGATCTTTTTCTTTTGCCTGATTTACGCCCACTTTTCCCGGGTCGGCTCCGCCATGCCCCGGATCTAAAACCACCACTGGATTTTTCGTATTTGTCTGGGTGGTTGCTGTCCACTCCTGAATTCTTTTGCTTGCAATTAGGATCCCAAGAACCAAGGCAAATAGGAGCCACCATTTCCATCTTTTTTTCAACTTACTTCCTGCCTTCTTTTTTTACAGATATATGCAAAAGAAGAGCAGTTCATTCTGCCCTTCTCGTCTATTGCACTTCTCTCTTTTATTCCTTTATATAGCTCTGCTCCATCTTAATGACGCAAAAATATTTATCATCCAATTCTCTTACTTTTGCTTTGATATACTCCCGAATCTCTTTGTCACTCAAGGTAAATCCGGCCGGTTTAACGCAGTCAAATACAATGTTCATATGGGTATTCCCTGGCACCAGTCGTACATCATGGATCGTTAATTTCTCATCCAATTCTTTTGCCGTCTTGGTAAGGAATTCCCGCAAATAAGCGGTATTTTCATCCATGACAATCGGGTCGTAATGAATGGTCATAAGTAATTGTTCTTCCTGGAGAAAATAGTGTTCAATATTATCCATAACATCATGAGCCTCGATTACATCCACCTCTGCCGGGAATTCCACATGCAAGGTTGCAAAGATATTGCCTGGTCCATAATCATGAACCATCAAATCATGGACGCCTATGACATTAGGAAATTCCAGCACTTTTTTCTCGATTCCGGCTACCATCTCCGGATCCGGAGCTTTTCCAAGGAGGGGACTTAACGTCTCCCGAATCAAAGTGAATCCACTATAAAGGATGAAAACGGCTACGCCAAATCCCATAATTCCATCCAAAATATACCATCCCGTTGCTTTGCATAGGAATGTAGACAGGATCACAACAGCTGTGGAAATGACATCATTGCGACTGTCTGCCGCTGTTGCCAATAGCGTATCAGAATGAATCTTCTTTCCAATTGTCCTGCAAAACAGGCTCAACCACAATTTCACACAGATGGATGCTAATAAGACAAGCAAGGAAAGCCAGCTAAATGCCACTTTTGTCGGGTGCAAAATCTGAATAATACTTTCTTTGGCAAGTGAAATGCCGATGGCAAGGATAATGACACAAACCACCAATCCTGCCAGGTATTCGTATCTTCCATGCCCATAAGGATGCTCTTCGTCCGGTTTCTTAGCACTTAATTTAAATCCAAGTAAACTTACGATATTGCTGGATGCATCACTTAGATTGTTGATGGCATCTGCGGAAATGGCGATGGAGCCAAACAGCGTTCCCACAATATATTTTCCTGCAAACAGGAGGACATTCCATACGATTCCCACGATTGCCGCAAGGTTTCCATAGGCGCTTCGTACCTTAGCATCTGTTATGTTCTCTTTTTCTTTTATAAATAAATGAATTAAAAATTTTGTCATTGTTCTTCCCTTCTTTGGTATGTATTTCCGTCTATTATACCATGAAAAAGAAGTTCGCAACAAGGGATTTCGTCTTGTCATTATCAAGAACAGCTTCCCACTCCTTTGCAAAAGAAACGGATAAAGAAAAAGCAAAGACTGGTCTGATTCCACAGAACATTTCGGAAACCAAAGAAGAGCAAGAATCCATCGATTGATGGTTCCTGCTCTTCTTTTCTTATGTCCTAATTCACATATTTCTGAATTAAATCCCAAGCTTTGGTTGTCTCGAATCCCAGACGCCATTCTGCAACACCGGCAAGTTCATACTTCTGTATCACTTCCAGTTTCTCTTCTAGCGCTTCTAGATCCTCAAGCCAGACTTTATAGACTGCTTTTCCATCTTTCCATTCCGCATAGTTCATGCCAGTGGCCTTGTCTTTCTTAGCCTTTGCACCATTTGCCTGAATGGTCGTCTCTACCGCGCGCATGCCGTAGGCCTGGCTGGTAATGCGTAGTGTTCCGTCTTTCTTCGGCACTTCTTTCCAGACTCTGGTATAGAACGGGACTGCATTGATCAGCTGTTCCTTCGGAACTACCTCTAAGGCTTTTTGGATTCCTTCTTCCACAAAGGATAGGGAAGCCACCGGTCCACTTTCCTCTGACCCGATCGTATGCTCATCATATCCCATCAAGACTACATAGTCCGCAACCTTCGCCTGCTCTTCCAGATGGTATTGCTCCCATCCTCCGGTCGGCGAATAATTATCAACCGAAAGAACGATCTCATTCTGTCGGCATTTCACAGATAATTCTCTAATAAATTGAATAAAATGTTCTCCACATTCTTTGTCGTAAACCAGTTCAAAATCCACATTGATTCCATCAATCTTGTGTTGCAACACTTCTGCCATCAACTGATTGATTAGATTTTCACGGTGAGACGTGCTGCTTAACAATTCTTTGGTCTCTTCCGGTGACTGAATTCCTCCATCAAAATCCCGAACCAATGCCCATACTTCAATTCCGGATTGATGAGCATAATTCACGTACTGGGAACTAGCCAAAGAATTAAGATTCCCTTTTGTATCCGCAATGGTAAACCATGTCGGTGAGATTGCCGTCAGACCTTTCGTGTCTGCAATGGTAGATAAGACACTATTATTTGCCACACTATTATTTACCACATGCCAGCCGAGATTGATTGTGTAGTCTTTCTTGATATGCGTATACGTCTCTTCCTGAAACGCTCTGCTTAGATCTTCCGTTCTCTTATTTTTCAGATGGCTTTCTTTGATATAACCGACATATCCATCTTCCGTACAAACTTCTATCCATCCATCCAGATCTTCCAATACCCGTACCTGACTGTTCTTCGCAACATCGGCTAAGATCTTACTCTTATTGCCGCCACGTTCCCGCACACAAGTATCTTTCCGAACGGTAGCAACTTCGTGCTTACCCCAGTCTTGTACGATATACAGTCGGTGGATCCCTTGATCTGAATAGAGCTTACACTCCATATTGGTATGCTCCTGCACGAAAGACAGTGCCACATAGGCCACATCTCCTTCCATTTTCAGAAGAGGATATTCTGTACTCACACTCTTGGTCTTCAACGTGTATTCCTTCGCTCCCACTTCAGCACGAATGGTTCCCGTTGATAAGGTATATAAAAGGATATTCTCGTTCATATCCACATAAACCCGGTCATTTAAGTAATCACGCACAGTCGAATATTCCAGATAAGGCTGGTTGTCAAAGAGCTTTCCCCGGACCCCTATTACTGTTTCATCAATAATAACTGCCACCTGCTCCTTCCCTTTTATATTATAATAATCACTCACATTAACTCTATCTTTTGTTGGTGCAAAATATTTCATATACAATGCACCGCTTACTATCCCTATGACGAATATACTTCCTAACAGTATTCTTAATAAGATTGCCCGTTTTCTGCGTCTTCTCTGTCGCATATTTCTGCGTCTTCTCTGCTCCATAGCGCACCTCCTATATGCCCCATTATAGCAATATTTTCTGCGCTCGTCATTACTTATTTCGACATTTTCCCAAATCTATTGTTTTCCTACAAAGGAGGGTCTGTCTATCCTATATCTTTGATATCATTGAAAACAATTTCTTTCACATGGCCCCTTTCATCCCATACATAATCCCGCATATAGTTACACTCTTCCCGTACCATATATGCCGTTACAATCTGCAAAGGGCTTGCCGGAACATTATCCAATTTCATATTGATTCCGCTGTGTTCATAACTCGATAATTCTGCAAATAGTTCTTGATAATTTTTATCTTCCATAGTCCGCTTCCTTCCGCTTCTGGAACTGGTAGCTGCACGGCCACGGCTCGCATGACATACTTTCATACTTTGTGATATATAAATTCCGTGGTAGCTAAAAGGAAGATGGGAAATATGTTTTTTATTTATTCGATGGTTTATGATTCGATCCAAATCAAATGGAGTTGATTTTGAAATACAAACGACTGTCACCAGATGTTTCTTCTGAGCATTCCGAAACAAACATTAAGACTTCTATTTTTCTTTCCAGATCTGAACACCTCCTTCTCTGTAATTTTACAGCTACCGGATATGCCATCTTCCTGTGCCCCAATTATAGGCACACTTTTTTTATTTCCGCAAGTTGTATTTTGTGCATAACCCAATCCACATTTTCCACCTTGAAAATACTGTATTTTTTTGAGTTATCAACACATTTTCCACCTGTTTTCCTAAGGTTTTCCACACGAATTCTGCCTTTTTGGCGGAGTTATCCACATTTTTCTTTACATATTTTTTGTTTTTGTTTATACTAATAAGAAGTAACCAGTTGTATAGATGATAGGAAGTGATGTTTATGAAGATTGAAAAACTAAGCGACAATCAAATACGCTGTACACTGACTCGCGCTGACCTTGCGGACCGTCAACTCAAACTTAGTGAATTGGTTTGCGGAACGGAGAAAGCAAAATCCTTGTTCCACGAGATGATGGAACAGGCTGCCGAAGAATTTGGATTTGAAGCAGATAATATTCCGCTTATGATTGAAGCCATTCCAACCTCATCAGATTCTATCGTTCTTTTAATTACGAAGGTAGATGAACCGGAGGAATTGGATGCCAAGTTTTCCAAATTTGGTTCTCCCGGAAATGAGGCTTCGAATAAGAAACGTCAGTTTTTGGATAAATTAGAAGGTGCGGATGCACTCTTAGAGTTACTGGATAAAGTCAAGGAATCTGTGGCGAGCACTTCGCCAGTGGAAGATACAAAGGAACCGACTGTGCGAGAGCCGGAAGGAATTCGTCTATTCTCCTTTGCAAATATGGATAGTGTGATTCACGGATGCCATCTGTTGCAGGGAATCTTCGACGGAGGTTCTACTTTATATAAGGATACATCTGAACAGGTATATCTCTTGGCTCTGACTCGTCACGAACATTCCGCAACCGAATTTAACAAGATATGCAACATGTTGTCAGAATATGGATCCCTGGAGAGATCCACCTATCCGACCCTGGCATATCTGGAAGAACATTGCGAGGTCATTGTTGGCGCCGATGCCGTACAGCATTTAGGACAAATTTAAGGAACATAAAAAAAGAATCTCATGCCGAGATTCTTTTTTTTTTATAATGCTGCATTTATCTTTTCTACTAACAGATCTGCATCAATTCCATGAACCATTGCTGCTTCTCCCAATGTCTCTGCCTGTGCAGAAGGACATCCAAGACAGTGCATGCCAATCTCCATTAAAATCGGTGCAACAGACGGATTAGTAGCAAGTAATTCTCCGATTGTCATATCTTTTGAAACTTGTCCAGCCATCTTCAAATCCTCCTTTGCTTTTCGATTCTTGTTTATTATAATACCTTTTTCCCTTTTTATCCAGTCTATTTTTTGTCAATATCTTTTTTCCTTTTTTTCGACATTTTGAAATTTTTATGTGAACTCAACAAAACGCTTGTTCTTTTTCTCCTAAAAATTATCCACACTTTCCGCACATTTTTGTGTGGAAAATGTGGATAACTCTGTGGAAAACTCGATTTTATCGCATTTTTCCACTTTTAAAATGTGGAAAACTTTTTCAAATGTAATTTTCCGCATTCGACATTTTTTTACATTTTTGTGCAAACTGTATAAAACGGGAAATATCTGCAACCTTCTTTTTTCCTCATTCCCAAATGGAAAATCAGGAAAATATTCTCCGAATTGTAAGAATTGGTGCATAATTTACCGATGAATATCCGATTCCACGTTTCTCATCGATGGCATTGATAATCTTACCGTCTCCGGCATAGATTCCAACATGACCTGCATAACAGACAATATCGCCAACTCGCATGTCCTGATAAGATACTTCCACTCCTACTCGGCGCATTCCCGCTGAGGAATGTGGAAGGCTGACACCATACTGTGCATATAAGGCTTTTACAAAACCGGAGCAATCTGCCCCATTTATCAGACTCTCTCCGCCCCATACATATGGATTTCCAACATAAGCAGACGCATTCTTTACTAAATTCTTGCCTTTCTTCTTCGCAAGGGCAATGACTTCTTTTCTTGCCTTGGCGTAGGTGAAGCTTGCACGAATCTCTTCTGCCGTCAGGCTATCTATCGCTCTGTCCGGATAGGCCTTTTCCAGAATCTTATTCGCTTTTTCCAAAGCTTTCTTTCCGCACAACAGCGCACTGCTCTTGACATATCCGACCACATCACCGGACTGAATCTTCGTAAAGGAACCTTTCTCCCC
This sequence comes from uncultured Faecalimonas sp., assembly GCA_964450635.1. GTDB lineage: Bacteria > Bacillota > Clostridia > Lachnospirales > Lachnospiraceae > Faecalimonas. The sequence goes on from CAYVDA010000010.1 coordinate 9,852, forward strand.
TAGAACCTTCACTGCATTGTTCGCATAGAGACGACCAACCCATTTGGATGCGTTCTCTGCTTTCTTTCTTATACTCAAAAAACTCCCCTTGTCAACTTTTGCAAATGCTAGCCCTTCTAATACTTCTTCCCGGGCTTTTTCTTCTGCAAGCCGCTGCTCTTCCTCCTGCACAGCCATCACCATGTCTACCGGTGAAAGGAAACTGTGAACCAACAACGGATTCTGAATATCCGGCGTCATAAGCGGTACTGCCTGTACAAGACCAATCTGTCCTCCGGTCATAACCTGCTTAGGTTCTGCCGCCTGCACAACCTCTCCTACGGATAGGATTCCGCAGAAAAGAACTGCTGCAAAAGTTGCTATAATACTTTTGGCTTTCACAAATCTACCTCGTTACATTTTCATTTCTAGATGTTACATATTTGTTACATTTGTTACGAATGTAAGTATAGCAGTAACGGAGATTCCTGTCAAGCCTTTTTTGTGCTTGGAAAATGCTACCATGTAGCCATGTAGCCCAGCGAATGCCATTTCGTGCAAGCACGATGTCATTGCTGGGCTGTTGCTACAAAAAAGGAACGACCTTGCGGTCGCCCCTCAACTTCTTATCGTTTATCAAGTGGAATGTATTCCTGATGTTCGCATAATGGCATATAAGCCGGACGGATAATCTTATCCACATTCTTCAATTCTTCTAAGCGATGTGCGCTCCATCCTACGATACGCGCCGCCGCAAAGATTGGTGTATATAATTCTTTTGGCAAGCCGAGCATGCTGTATACCAGACCGCTATAGAAGTCTACATTGGCATTTACCCCTTTGTAAATCTTACGCTTCTCACCAATAACCTGTGGAGCAATTCGCTCTACCATAGAATACAGGGCATACTCTTTCTCGCAGCCTTTTTCCTTGGCCAATTTTTCCACAAATCCTTTGAAAATATCAGCACGTGGGTCGGAAACAGAATAAATCGCATGTCCCATACCATAGATGAGACCTTTCTGGTCAAACGCCTGTTTATCCAGCAGACGTTCCAAGTAATTGCGAACTTCTCCTTCGTCCTCCCAGTCCTTCACTTCCCGCTTCATATCTTCGAACATCTGGGTTACCTTAATATTCGCTCCACCATGTTTTGGCCCTTTCAGTGAAGCCATGGCAGCTGCCATCGTAGAATAGGTATCTGTCCCGGAAGAAGTAACTACATGCGTCGTAAAGGTCGAGTTATTACCACCGCCGTGATCCATATGTAATACCAGTGCCATATCCAGCACCTTCGCTTCAAACTTCGTATATTGTCTATCTTCCCGGAGCATCATAAGAATATTCTCTGCCATGGAAAGTTCCTTCTGCGGAGCATAGATATAGAGATCTTCTCCTCTGCGATAATTATAAGCATGATAACCGTAAACCATCAACATCGGGAACTGACTAATCAAATTCAGGCACTGCCGAAGCACATTCGGAATCGTAGTATCATCTGCCTTCTCATCATACGAATACAGATTCAAAATAGAACGAGAAAGACTGTTCATCATGTCCCGGCTTGGTGCCTTCATAATAATATCCCGCACAAAGTTCGGAGGTAATGTTCTTCGTTCCGCAAGCATACTGGTAAATTCTGCCAACTCTGTCTCGTTCGGAAGTTTACCAAACAACAATAAGTAGGCAGTCTCTTCAAATCCGAAATGATCTGCTTCCAAGAATCCATTTACCAAATCTTTGATATTATAACCACGATAATATAAATTACCGGCAATCGGAATTCGCACGCCATCCACTTCCTTGCTGGCACATACGTCTGAAATATTGGTAAGTCCTGCAAGAACTCCTTTTCCGTTCAAATCACGAAGCCCTCTCTTAACTTCATACTTCGTATATAAATCTCTCTCAATGGCATTGCTCTCCTCACATAAATGAGCAAGCTTCTGAATCTCTGGTGTTATCTCGAATAATGTTCTGTCTACTGAATTTGTCATAGGCATATCTCCTTTTTCTCAATCTAGACTTCTATTATACTAAAAAATGGATATAAAAACAATTAACAACTTCTAAACTCTTTGTAAACTCTCTCTAAACTTTCTGATATTTATCTCGTAATGCCAAAAGAAGTATGCTAGAATGAAGCCAACTAGAAACATACACAGGATGTACTGATTATGCGTTAGGAGATCAAAGGGGAAACATTGCCGGTTGTCGTTTGCCATTCGGAAGCCGGAGAAAGAATGATTACAGGCCCTTGGCATGTATGGCTGCAGACCATGCCAATCAGCAATGTGGCGGGAGCTTTGATTCCATATCTTCCAACAAATAGTAACTAAAATCTGAATGGAGTGATTCCCATTACATAGTAAGAGCAGGTTCCAAAACGAAACCTGCTCCTATTTTTTATCCTTCTTTTTCTTCTCCAAGAAGATTACTTAATCTTGCAAATTCTTCCAATGTCAAAGCTTCCCCACGGATGCTTGGACCTTTCCCAAGCTTTTCAATACATTCTCCAATCCATTCTTTGGAGAAGGATAGTTCCGAGGAATTGTTTAACCCATTTGCCAAGGTCTTACGACGCTGGTTAAAGGATGCCCGGATAATCTGAAACATCAGTTTCTCGTTCTCCACCTGCACCGGCATCTCTTTATGGCTAGTTAAGCGAATCACGGCGGATCCTACCTTTGGTCTCGGCATGAAGCAGTTCGGCGGTACATTTGCCACAATATACGGCTCCGCATAATACTGCACAGCCAGCGACAAGGCGCCATAGTCCTTGCTTCCCGGACCGCTCTGCATCCGGTCTGCCACTTCCTTCTGTACCATAACTGTTATGCTCTCTATCGGCACATGGCTCTCGTACAATCCCATAATAATCGGAGTGGTAATATAATAAGGTAGATTGGCAACCACTTTGATGGGTCTGCCTCCATTATATTCTTCGGCCAAAGCAGCAATATCTACTTTCAAAACATCCTCATTGATTACCGTTACATTGTCATAACTACTCAGCGTATCTTCCAGAATCGGAATCAAAGCCTTATCAATCTCAACTGCCACCACTTTTCCAGCAGCGCATGCAAGATATTGGGTCATGGTTCCAATTCCCGGGCCAATCTCCAATACCATATCATCCTTTGTAATATTGGCAGAGCTAATGATCTTGTCCAATACATGGGTATCAATCAGGAAATTCTGTCCATATTTTTTTTGAAATGTAAAATCATATTTTTGCAGTACCGCTATGGTATGCTGTGGATTTCCAAGGGTTGGTTTTTCCATAAATTCTGTACCTCAAATTCCAAATAACTCTTTTGCATTCTGCTCTGTTACAGCAATGACCTCTTCCGCTGTTACCCCTTTGATTGCAGCAATCTCCTCTACCACATAAGTAAGATTCAAGGAAGAATTACGCTCTCCTCGATGAGGCACCGGCGCCAGATATGGTGCATCCGTCTCCAACAAAATTTTCTCTAACGGGATCTCTGCAACAACTTCTTTTAGCTTCTTTCCATTTTTGAACGTAACTACGCCACCGACACCGATGTGAAATCCCATTTTCACATATTCCTTAGCCTGTTCCGGCGAATAAGAAAAACAATGAATTACACCACGTAGCCCTTTTGCGTGTTCCTTCATCAGTTCCATGGTATCTGCTGCCGCTTCCCTGCTATGAATCATAACCGGCAATTGTAATTCTCTTGCCAAATCAAGCTGACGGATAAACCAGGTTTTCTGCGTCTCATGGGATTCCTTGTCCCAATAGTAATCCAGTCCAATCTCACCTACTGCAACGACTTTGTCTTTCCGGCATTGTTCTTTTACAAATGCGAAAGTCTCTTCATTGAGATCTCCCACCTCATCCGGATGTAAACCAACCGCTGCATAGACATGGGAATAGGTCTTCGCCAACTCCACCACATCTCGGCAAGATTCCAGGGTGGCGCCGACGGTAATCACTGTTCCGACCCCATTCTCTTCCATAGAACCAAGTAAGATGTCCCGGTCTTCCTCAAACTGACTACTGTCATAATGTGCATGACTGTCAAATATCATTGGTTTCATTATAAAATCTCTTTTCTAAGTTGTTCCGGTGTCTTCTGTGACAAAAGAACCGGCGGAATATCAAATACGCTCTTCGCTCCAAAGTCGCCTTTTTCTGCCAGACGGCAAGCCGCTCTTGCATAAGCAACCAATACGCTGGAAGTAAATTCCGGATTGGAATCCAGTTTCAGAGCGTATTCAATCACATGCTTGTTGCCATCTCTTCCGGTCTCTCCTGTACGAATCACGAAACCGCCGTGTGGCATCTTGCTGTGCTCTGCTTTTAATTCTTCTTCACTGATAAATGTCACCGTTGTATCATAATCTGCGAAATAGTTCGGCATGGTCTTGATGGCTTCTTCGATTGCTGCAAGGTCAGCTCCTTCTTCTGCTACCACGTAACACTCTCGAAGATGTTTTTCCCTGGTTGTCAGCTGTGGTTCGCTTCCGCTTCTGACTTCTTCTACTGCTTTTTCAATCGGAACCGTATACTGAATGGCATTCTTCACACCCGGAATACGACGGATTGCATCGGAATGTCCCTGGCTTACGCCTTTGCCCCAGAAAGTATAGGTGCTTCCCTGTACCAGAATGGATTCTGCATAGATACGATTCAAGGAGAACATGCCCGGATCCCAGCCTACGGAAATAATATTAACATGGTTTCCTTCTTTGGCTGCCGCATCCATATTTGCAAAATACTCTGGAATCTTTGCATGGGTATCAAAACTATCAATGGTATTAAAGTGTTTTGCAAGTTCCGGTCCCATTACCGGAAGATCGGTTGCTGAACCACCACAAAGAATGAGAATATCCACCTCATCCTTAAGGCTCATAATATCATCCATGTGTACTTTCTTCACACCTTCTGTCAGCACTTGAACTGCCTCCGGATTTCGTCTTGTCACCACTGCAACAAGTTCCATATCCGCATTTCGTTCAATGGCAAGTTCCACGCCACGTCCAATGTTACCATAACCTACAATACCTACTCTAATCATGCCTGTCATCTCCTTTTATTCCTGTCTTTCCTTTGTTGCTTAGCAGATCTCTGCTCCTGCCGGCATCTCTTTTTCCGGTGTCATCAGTGCCAGATTGCCCTCTGCATCTTCTGCACAAAGAAGCATTCCTTCTGACAACACCCCTGCAAGTTTCGCCGGTTTTAAGTTAACGAGTACCATCACTTTCTTACCTACCATCTCTTCTGCAGAATAGTGACCTTTGATACCGGATACAATCTGCTTCACCTGGCTTCCGATCTTCACCTGTGAGCAAAGAAGTTTTCTGGATTTCTTCACTTCTTCACAAGCAATGATCTCTCCAACCTGAAATTGCATCTTGCCGAAATCATCAAATGTAATCTCTTCTTTTGCTTCTATATCAATGACTTCTTCTTCCGGTTCTTCCTCTACTGCCGGATGCATCTCTTCAACTTTTTTCATAACTTCTTCCACATCCAAACGAGCAAATAAAATCTCTGGTTTATCTGTTACCTGACCACCATTGGTCTGTCTGAGAATTCGCTCTGCAGTCTCCGGCATAAAGGATGCGAGTAAATGGGCACCTTTTTCAATGCTTGTGATCAAATTGAAAAGAACCGTCTCCAGACGACCTTTCTTCTCTTCGTCTTTCGCCAATGCCCATGGCATAGTCTCATCAATATATTTGTTGCAACGTTTGAAGAGATTGAAAATCTCTGTAATGGCATCTGCCACCCGAAGCTCGTCCATCTTCTTTTCTACAAGTTCCGGTGTGCGATCTACTACAGCTTTTAAGTCTGCATCTACTTCTTCTACAACGCCTGCGTCTTTTACTGTTCCGTCAAAATATTTGTTGGTCATGGAGATGGTACGATTTACCAAGTTTCCAAGCACATTGGCAAGATCAGAATTCATACGCTCTACCATCAATTCCCATGTGATGACACCATCATTTTCAAATGGCATCTCATGCAAAACAAAGTAGCGAACAGCATCCACACCGAACAGTTCTACTAATTCATCTGCATAGATGACATTTCCTTTGGACTTGCTCATCTTGCCGTCTCCCTGAAGAAGCCACGGATGACCAAAAATCTGTTTCGGAAGTGGCAAATCCAGTGCCATCAAGAAGATTGGCCAATAGATTGTATGGAAACGAATGATGTCTTTTCCAATCAAATGAAGATCGGCCGGCCAGTCTTTCTTGAACTGTTCCGTACTCTCTCCATCGCAATCATAACCAATTCCGGTAATATAGTTCGTCAATGCATCCAACCATACATAAACCACATGTTTATCATCAAAATCAACCGGAATACCCCATTTAAAGGAAGTTCTAGATACACACAGATCCTGTAATCCCGGAAGTAAGAAGTTGTTCATCATCTCATTCTTACGAGATACCGGCTGAATAAATTCCGGATGTGTATTGATGTGCTCAATCAAACGATCTGCATATTTGCTCATTTTGAAGAAGTATGCTTCCTCTTTCGCCGGCTGTACTTCTCTTCCGCAGTCCGGACATTTGCCATCTACCAACTGAGATTCTGTAAAGAACGATTCGCATGGTGTACAATACATTCCTTCATAATGTCCTTTGTAAATATCTCCCTGTTCGTAGAGTTTTTTGAAAATCTTCTGCACTTGCTTCTCATGGTATTCATCTGTTGTACGGATAAATTTGTCATAAGAAGTATTCATCATATCTGCAATGGCTTTTACCTGAGCAGCCACGTCATCTACGAATTCCTTCGGTGTCACGCCTGCTTCCTGTGCCTTCATCTCAATCTTCTGTCCGTGTTCGTCTGTTCCTGTCTGGAAGAACACATCGTATCCCTGACTTCTTTTGTATCTCGCAATGGCATCTGCAAGAACAAATTCATAAGTATTTCCAATGTGCGGTTTGCCCGATGTATAGGCAATCGCTGTTGTCATATAAAATTTCTTATTCTCCATCTTTCTCCTCCTTGCTTTGTTATAGATTATAACTCTCTTTTCTTTTATCTGTCTAGCTTTTTATCACTGGTGATACAGAATTATTGCGGAATATCTACCCATATTCAGAATCACTTCGCCATCCCGTACTTCATAGGTTGCCGGTTCCGTCATATAACCATTTTCGTAAGTATATAAAAGTCGTTTCATCTGACTTTCCTTCGGCACCCCGAGCCGCCATACCGGTACCGTCACTTCTCTTGCATAATCGCAATGATGAATAATCACAGCCACCTGTTCTTTTTCCGTAAATCTTCCGTATACTAAAAGGCCTTCCGTTCCCTGTAGGAATTCCAAGGAACCTTGTCGAAGCGCTTTGGTATTTTTATGAATGCGAATGGCATCCCGATGAAATGCAAGCAATTCCTGATTCTCTTTCCCCCAAGGATAGGTCCTTCGATTGTCCGGATCCGTAAAGCCGCAGACACCTGCCTCATCTCCATAATATAGGGTCGGCGCACCAACCCAGGTCATCTGCATCACAACTGCTTCCCGCATAACGCACTCCCGAACATAAGCGGAAGCTGCTTCATATCCAAGCTGCGCTACCCGTCCTACCATATGATTCGTTCTGGTCAAAAAACGGGAATGATCATGATTGGATAGCTGATTCATGGAAATGGTCAAGGATGGCTGTAACATATTTGCCATATGATACTTCATCGCACCCACAAAATGAGCGCCGTTACCACACAATTCTGCATTTCGCTCATCACTGTGTTTCTCCATCCCGGTCAAAAACCAGGTAACCGGCTCCATAAATGCATCATAATTCATAACGGTATCCCACTGGTCTCCTTGCAACCAACCAGACGGATTCCCATAATGTTCTGCTAGAATAACCGCTTGCGGATTCGCCTCTTTTACAGCCTGCCGGAAACGCTGCCAAAATCCATGATTATACTGGGCGCTATGTCCAAGGTCCGCTGCCACATCCAGGCGCCAACCATCTGCTCCAAAAGGCGCTGATACCCATTTTCTTCCAATGGATAGCACATGCTCTTCCAATTCTTTGGATGTTTCATAGTTTAATTTCGGCAAGGTATCATGTCCCCACCAGCCATCATAGCTTCCATTATACGGCCAGTCGCTCTGCTCGTTTTGATAAAAATGGAAATAATCCCGATACGGGCTCTCCCATGCCACATAAGCTCCCGGTGCATAATTCTCTGCCTGTTCGTAGAAACGCTCACGGTCCAACCATTTGTTGAAGGAACCGCAATGGTTAAACACACCATCCAGGATAACTTTCATACCTCGTCGATGCATTTCTTCCACCAATTGGATAAACAATTGGTTACTAGCCTCCAGATTCTTCGGATCCGTTACCCGTTTTCGATAACGACTTGCCCCTTCATTGGTGGCGGCTCCTTCCGGCAGAACCTCTCCGCTATCTTCCACAATTCGTCCAATATGCGGGTCAATATAATCATAATCCTGGATATCATATTTGTGATTGGAAGGAGATACGAATAGGGGATTGAAATAGATCACTTCCACTCCCAGATCCTGAAGATAATCCAGCTTATCTAACACACCTTGCAAATCTCCACCGTAGAATTCCCGCACGCCCATCAGCGCCGGATATTTCTCCCAATCTGTAACCCTGCTAACCGGTTCCCCGATATACAGGTATTCGCCATCTACCACATCATTACTGGAATCGCCATTGTAAAAACGATCTATGTAGATCTGATACATGACCGCCCCTTTTGCCCACTCCGGCACATGAAATCCCGGCATGATTCGAAAATCATAATGGGAATCCGGCTTGTCACAGGCTCCATAGCGATTGTAATAACACACTTCCTCTCCGCGATTTACCTCGAATAAATAACAAAAGGGCTTATCGCCCATCTGCCATTCAATCTCATAATAATCGAAGAGTCCTTCCGGCTCCCCCGGATTCATGATGTGCCCGATGCCATCTATAATAATACGGACAAAATCCACATCCTGATATCCTGTGCGGAAACGGAATTTTACTTTTTCAAATGGCTCCGGCTCAGCCGGTATTACAAACTGAGCCGTCCCATCACAAAATAACGCTTCTCTATTCATCAAATAATGCCTCAAATTCTTCTCTCGTTATCTTCTCTTTTTCCAGAAGTAAGGCTGCACAAGCGTGAAGCACTTTCTCTTCTTTCTGAATGATTGCTTTCGCTTCTGCATAGCAGCCGTCAATCAGACGTTTGACTTCCTGATCAATCTTGCCGGCTACCTCTTCCCCGTAACCTCTCTGGCTGTGGGTAATATCCCGTCCTACAAAGACTTCCTCTTCATCGCCATCGTAGTTAATCAGACCCAATTCCTCTGACATTCCATATTTGACAACCATGGAACGGGCAGTTGCTGTCGCCTGTTTGATATCCTGGGAAGCGCCGGTTGTAACATCATCGAAGATTAATTCTTCTGCCACACGTCCACCAAGACTTACCGTAATATCCTGTAACATCTTCTTCTTGCTGTTAAACATCTCATCCTGCTCCGGCAATGGCATGGTATAACCTGCCGCGCCCATTCCCGTAGGAATAATGGAGACGCTGTATACCGGACCCACATCCGGAAGCACGTGGAATAAAATTGCATGACCGGCTTCATGATAAGCCGTAATCTTTTTCTCTTTTTCCGATACGACCCGGCTTCTCTTCTCTGCACCGATTCCTACTTTTACAAAGGAATGGCGAATATCATCCTGACAAATATAGACTCTTCCTTCTTTTGCTGCCAAAATGGAAGCCTCATTCAATAAGTTTTCTAAATCTGCACCGGTAAATCCCGATGTGGTCTGGGCAATCTGCAAAAGATCCACGTCATCTCCCAGTGGTTTTCCCTTTGCATGGACTTCCAGGATCTCTCTTCTACCTTGTACATCCGGTCTTCCCACCGCAACTTTTCGGTCAAATCGTCCCGGTCGCAAGATAGCCGGATCTAAAATATCCACACGGTTGGTAGCTGCCATCACGATGATCCCCTCATTTGCACCAAAGCCGTCCATCTCTACCAGCATCTGATTCAAGGTCTGCTCTCTCTCGTCATGTCCGCCGCCAAGACCGGTCCCCCGTCGTCTTGCTACCGCATCAATCTCGTCAATAAAAATAATACATGGTGCATGTTTCTTCGCATCTGCAAACAATTCTCGAACACGGGAAGCTCCCACGCCCACGAACATCTCCACGAAATCCGAACCGGAAATGGTAAAGAACGGAACGCCTGCCTCACCGGCAACTGCTTTTGCGAGCAAGGTCTTACCGGTTCCCGGAGGTCCTACCAGAAGAACGCCCTTTGGAATTCTCGCTCCTACCTGTATATATTTCTTCGGTTCTTTCAGAAAATCTACAATCTGTTCCAGCTCTTCTTTCTCTTCCCGAAGGCCGGCAACCTTATCAAAGGTAATGCCTTTCTCTGATGGGTTCATCATCCGGGCACGATTCTTTCCAAAATTCATCGCTTTTGAGTTAGCTCCGCCTTGCCTGTTCATACTCATAAAGAGGAAGAACACAAGCACAGCCATCAAAAGAGTCGGGAGAATCTTAATGAACCAGGAATCCCGCTTCACATCTTCCATAGTCACCGTAATTCCTGCTTCTGTCAGTTCCTTCTGCACCTCATTTACATCGGAGACATAGAGATATTTTTTCTCCCCCATCTTCAGGGAAATCTCTAATTGCCCCGTTGGCACTTCCTTATTCTGAACGATCCGAACAGACTGGATGTTCTCCTGCTCCAAGGCCTGCTGAAAATCATTATAGGTATACTCCCGCTGTCCGGAACTTAGTCTTGCGCTAAACCAGAAAACCAAGCCCATCAAAATGAGAAAAAATAGAAATGGAAATACACCTGTTCCACGATTTCTTCTTGTATCCAATTTTGCTTATACTCCTTCCTACTCTACACCTTCTACAACTCCGATGTATGGCAGATTTCTGTATTTCTGGGCATAATCCAATCCCCATCCTACAACGAATTCATCCGGAATGGAGAATCCTACATAATCTACATCCACATCTACCACCCGGCGATCCGGTTTGTCAAGAAGGGTACATAATTTCATACTCTTTGGTCCTCTCTTAGCTAGAATCTCTAACAGATAAGAAAGAGTTCTTCCGGAATCGATGATATCCTCTACTACTAATACATCTTTTCCTTCCAATGTCTCATCCAAGTCTTTTGCAATCTTAACGACACCACTGGACTTGGTTCCATCTCCATAGCTGCTGACACTCATAAAATCCATGGTTACCGGCACGGTAATTCTCTTTGCCAATTCACACATAAAGAATACGCCACCTTTTAATACACAAATCAAATGTACGGTTCTTCCTGCATATTCCTCACTAATCTTTCTTCCTAATTCCTCAATTCTGCGGTTTACTTCTTCCTCCGCGATCATTACTTTTACTGTCTCTGCCATGATTCTTCTCCTTTTCTATTTGTATTTCTAAAATTCTCGTCGTATGCTCGCTGACCTTATATCCCGGATCTTCCCGGTAACCCGCAATCCATAGGATACGATTGTCCTCTGCCACCAACGGAATTTCATCTCGAAGTTCCCTGTCCACTTTTTCGTTGATGAAGAAAGATTTGACTTTCTGTCTTCCTCCATCCTTGGACAAAATCATGTAATCCCCGGCTTCTCTTCCACGGATACATAACATACCGTTTATTATACCATAATCAAAGGCTTTCATGCTACTATTTTCCAATCTCTTTTCGTCCCAATCTTCTTTTTTTATCACCCGATATCGAAAATGATGACGATTCCAGCATGCCATCTGCCATTCTTCTGTCGGCTTTAGGAAAATAGGAGGATGTTCCTTCTGTTCTTTTTTCTTCTCTATCAAAATTCCCCGGTAGATTCTTCTTGCTACCAAATCATAGGGCAGATCCGCCTGTCTTCCTACCTGCTTTTCCATCAGTTCCCCTACCAAGGTTAAGTGTCTGGCTGTCAGATCCTTCCCTCTTCCTGCCACTTTGGTTAACATTTTCTTTAATAACATCGGTCGGAAGATCTCTGGTATTTCCTGCCACATGGTTTGTAAAAGAACGCATCCATTCTCTTCTTCTATCACTCCAAGCCGCCACCAGTTTTCCATTTCTCCTTCCAGATAGCGCTGAACATCCTGCAAATATTCCATGGTATCTGTCATATGGCGAATCGCGCCTTGATGAATATGCTCTTCCATATAAGGAAGAATCCGATTCCGAATACGATTTCTCACATACTCCTCTTCCTCATTGGTAGCATCCACGCAATAGGAGATTCCTTGTTCCTGTAAAAAATCCTCAATCTCTTCCCGGCTCAGATCCAAAAGTGGACGGATATAGCAGCCATTTATCGGAAGAATGCCCCCCAGACCCGCAAGTCCCGTTCCCCGGGCCAGATTCAAAAGCAGGGTCTCTGCATTGTCATTTCGATGGTGAGCCAGAGCAATCTTACCGCCTCCGTCCTCCTGCCTTACTTTTTCAAATGTCTGACGACGAAGTTCCCTTCCTGCCTCCTCCTGAGATTGTTTCCATTTTTTTGCCAAGTATTCTACATCTTCTCTGCATACCGTAAGGGGCAATTGATTTTCTTCACACAACCGACGCACATAGGCCTCGTCTGCATCTGCCGCCTCCCCTCGCAATCCGTGATTTACATGCACCACATGAAGAGTCAGATGATATTGTTCTTGCAAGGATAAAAGTACAAAAAGCAGGCATACGGAATCTGCACCTCCCGATACGCCTACTATAATATGATCCTTTTGTTGTAACATGTTCCATTTTTCAATATAGTCCGTTACTTTTCTTAACATTGATCTTACTTATCCTTTATCTTACTGTCTTTATTCTATCGGATTTTCTACGGTTTTTCAAGACCTACAAATCCCTGCCGCAAGGACTGTCATATCATCCAGAGGTGCCTCGCCGGAGCATACCAACACTTTTTCTAAAATCCGGTGGGCAAATTCATGGAGATTGCTCTCCTTTGTCTCTCCAATGATTTTCTGCATCCACCTCTCCTGCTCACCGGAAGGCAGGGCGTCCAAAATGCCATCCGTCACCATGACCACAATATCTCCAGGCTCCAGGGAAAAGGTCATACCATCCGTCACCAATCTGGGCACCACTCCTACCGGAAGACTCTCTGCCTGTATCATATCTACCCGATTCTCCCGTTTGATAAAGGTTGTGGGCGCACCTGCCTTAAGCAATTCGCAAGTTCCCTGATACAAATCGAACACACACATGTCCACTGTGGAGAAACGCACTTCCTCTCGTCCCATGACAAGGGCTGTATTTAGCATTTGCAGAGCTGTCTCTTTCGGGAAACCTGCATCCAGAAGTTCCTCTAACATTTCCACCACAAGTGTACTTTCTCGGCAAGCCTCCTCCCCGGCTCCCATTCCATCTGAAAGCACCATGGCTTTTTTCCCGTCTTTCATTTCCAACATAGAGAAATTATCTCCGGATATTTTTTCGCATCCTTTCCCAATTTTGGCTACTCCCTGTAAGGTATGGAACCGCATGCCCTCCACGCATACAAGCGTACAATACTCTGTCCCAAGTACCGGCCGCTCATCCCGGGTCAAAATCATCTCTCTCCCCACACAATCGGAAACCAGTTCTACCACATCTTTCGTGGCAACGCATTCTCCTTTTGCCACTTTCGCTGTTACATGAATCTCATATCTTCCGTCAGCTGTCACGAAAAAGACGGAACTTAGCAATTTTAATCCAAATCGTGCAAAGCGATTCTTCAGTTTCTTTTCCAGATGTTCATCCTCGAATATACTCGCCGCAAGTTCCACCGTCGCATGACGAATCATCTGCGCAAAGGTATCTAGCTGCACAGCACAGCCTTCTCTACTCTGAAACATTTTCTGATTCCAGAGACGATTTTTGGATGTTTTTTCATAAGCCTCCAAGGCATTGCGCAAAAATCGCGGTGCATTTTTACATCGCCCCTGGATACTCCGCTTTAATTCTACATTCAGTTCCGCTCCGTAATCTTCCACTGCACAGAAAATCTCATGAAGCATCTGCCTGACTGCAAATCCTTCCTGCTTCAAACAGTCCTCTTTTCTGTGACATCCCTGACACACCCTCTCCTTCACTGCTTGATATAGATCCTCCGATTCCTCCCGAAGCACATCCTCTTCTTTCTGCTCCAGGCGAAGGAAAATATGGGACAGCTTTTCCATGGATGTCGCAAACTTGTCCACCTGCGATACATATGGATTTTTAATCCAATCTCCCATTCTTCTGTTCCTCCTTTTCGTATTATTCTGTATAAAACCGGACTTTCCCATAGAATCTCTCTTGGTAAATTCTTCTTCCTGTAGCGGACGCTTTGACACAATCTAAAAAAAAGAGTTCTAGATTGCTCTAAAACTCTCTTTGGTAAATCCTATTATTCTTCCGGCTCAAATAAGATCTCATTCTCATATGCCAGACCTAATTTATCTTTTGCTACTTCTTCTACGTATTCATCTGTTCCTACGTAATCTTCCAAATCTTCTAATTCATCACGCTTCGCCTGTGCATCTTCGATCTGAAGCTGAAGTTTCTTCTCCATTGCCTGATATTCTCTTTCCTTACCCTTTAGAGAAATACTCTTTACCCCAAGTACCATGATAAGCAATAACAAGACTCCACAGATTCCGATCATACTCAAACGATGCTGCACAATCTTTCTTCTGCGCTTTGCTCGCTTTTCCTGATTCATATTTATACATCCACCCTTATGTAACGTTTTTTGCTACCGATAAATTTATATTATCTCTTTTTTTTCATTTTCGCAACAACTTTTTTTCTCCTTTTTTCGCGGATTTTGTACCATTTTTCAAGAGTTTTGTAGGGCAAAATGGCGCCAACCACAACACCTAGTATAAAGTACCAACGAATACTACCATTACTTGTGTCGAGCATTCTCCCAAAGAGAAAAAAAGAAATTCCAATCCAATAAAAAAAATCTTCCATTGAGATCAAGAATGTCGGGTGGGGAAGGATTTTCCGGAAGATTCGCAAAAGTGCATAGCGCCAATAGACTTCCCATCCAGCCAGAAGGGCCTGCACAAAAACTGCCAGTTCCTGTCTAATGCCTAGCATCTACTTCCACAACCGAGCGAGAAAATGGTCCCTGCGTTCACTCGCTTTATGAAGATCCGAATACTGTACACTGTCAATATTCCCCTCCAAGTCTACCTCGCCCTTCTCAACACTAAGACGATTGACATGAAGATCCGTTCCTTTTACAGTCAAAAGTCCCTGTTCCGTCTCCAGCAAAACGGTGTTTAAATCAAAAGACAACACATCCAGCACTCCCGTCACTGTTCCGGATTTTCTCTGGCTTACCACCACCTTATGTGGCTTTTGCACAACTCTCTCTTCCATCTTTTTCCCGTCCTTTCTATGATCCATTTGTCCTATGTTACTATATGAAAAGACGATTTTAAATATGACAAACCTTGCTATAAATAACGGAACAACTCTTTGGCTTCTTCTTTCTTCGTTGTATCGGCCAATGCCAGAACTTCCGCTTTCACGCTTTTCGTTCCGAACTGAATCTCAATAATGTCACCTGGTTTTACTTTTACGGAAGCTTTTGCCACCTTATCATTCACCAACACCCGGCCAGCATCGCAAGCTTCATTTGCCACAGTTCTTCGTTTAATCAAGCGGGATACTTTTAAAAATTTATCTAATCTCATCTTCCAAATCCTTTCTCCTTGGAAAAGGCCCATTCTCCCTTTTCCTATATCTTATTACCATATAAAAGGAAAGCCGGGAAACTCCTTTCGGTGGTTCCTGGCTTTTCATCTTTATCGAATGTTATATTTGTCGTATAGCGCCTCAATCTGTGCATCGATCTGCTTCATCTCATCTTGAAGCTTCTGACTCTCCTCAGACCCTTCTTTCTCCGCCTTTTTCTCCAATTTGATCTGATACTTTCTTGCCTCATTCAAATTGCTTACTGAAACGGATTCTTCCTTCTCATAAGACTTAAACCAATCCAACATAGAAGTGAAAGTATCCTTGTCATACAGTTCATTCTTCGCTTCAAAACCAACACTGTATACAATGTTACTGCTTAATTCAATGGCCTTCTCCAATTGCGAGCGTGGAGCTTCTCCCTGCATACCATAGACGCCCGGATACAGGAATTCCCCATCCATACCTCTCGGGATAATCGGCCTTCCCTCATCGCCCTGATGAAGAATGATGTTGTATCCACATTCTCCCAAGGTCTTCTGGTAAGATTCCTTATAATTACGTTCCGTAAAATAAATGGCGCTTCCGGTCTTTAGTTTTAATTTTTCTAACCTCTTCTCCATCTGCTCCTGCCATTTGAAGAAATCTTCTTTTCCGTCCCATGCCAGGCAATAGGTCCAACCTTCCTTCAGCAATGCTTTGAAATGACTGATCGTCATGAAACCATCTTCTCCCGGAAATTGCTGCTTCGATACAACCAAAACACCTTTGTATCCATACCGATTCATAATCGGGAATACTTCACTATAAATCCGTTTATCCAATCCTGAAAACAGAAGAACCACCGTTGCTTTCTTCTCTGTCTCCTTCGCTGTATTCTTATTCTCTTTTAATTGTTGTTCCAAATGTCGCTTCTGAACCGTCAGCGGTGTCATTTCCTGCTGAAACTTCGTATACTCCGCATTCCGTTTTTCCTGTTCCTTATCTTCCTGCATCAAAAGAACTGCCAACAGGATGATTCCCGCAAAAGCAACGACCACTGCAATCTTCTTTCCCATACCTAACAGACTCCATCCATTTTAATAAAATGCGCTCCACTGCTCATCTTTGCCATCTTTGGAATCGTCTTTCTTGTCATCCTTTTTATTGTTCTTAGAGTCATCCTTCTTGTCGTCTTTCTTATCACCTTCGGAATCATCCTCAAACATATCGGAAACATCAATGCTGTCTTCTTTCACGTCATCTTTGGTCGGATCCACTACCTGCAGACCACCACCGTTAGAAGTATTGCCATCTTCTTTCGTTCCTTCGTTCTTCTTGTCTGTCGTAGACTGGCTACTCTCCGTCTTCGTTCCGTTCGCATTGCCGCCCTTCTTATCTCCTGTTGTAAGTGCAACTGCAACACCAACGATCACAAGTACCAAGACAATTGCACCAATCACGGTTGCTTTCTTGTTCGCTTTTACAAATTCTGTTATCTTACTCATTTTTTCTTCTCCTCCTAGAGTTTCCTTCACTATTTTCTTATTCTATCATATCAAACTATAACTTGCACGTCTTATTTTCAGAAATATCCACACCATCCTGATGAAAATGAACAATCTTATTACAAATCTGCAGTACCGCCGGACGATGTGTCACGATTAATACGGTTCGATCTGTCATGGAACGCAGATTGTGGAGTAGCTGTTTCTCAGTCTCCTCATCCAAGGCGCTGGTTGCTTCATCCATAAGCAAAATCGGATGTTCCGAGAAAATCGCTCTGGCAACTGCCAAGCGCTGCATCTGTCCTTCCGATAAGCCGGCTCCCCGTTCTCCAAGTACCGTATCCACTCCTTCCGGTAATTCCGCTACAAAACCATCTGCACAGGCAATTCGTAGCGCGGTAAGCAATCGCTCCTCGTCCTCCATGGAATTTTTGTCGGAAAATCCTACGATTTCACGGATAGATCCACTCATCAAGTGATTCCCCTGGGGAACAAAGGCGAAAAGCTTCTGCCATGCCGAGTGAAGTGGCACTTTCTTTCCATTAATATGAAGATATCGCTCTCCCTCATCCAAAGGATAGAGACCCAAGAACAATTTTAGCACCGTACTTTTTCCACACCCTGACGGACCGGTAAATGCCACATATTCCCCTTTTTGAATCTCCATATTGATATCTTTTAGCACCACCGTCTTGTGATCGATGCGCGAATCGTCATCCATGGAATGCAGAACCGGTGATTGATAGGTGAATCCTGCATTTGCCAATCCAAAATCCGTCATCTCTTCCCGATATTTCTGATGTACTTCCTCTGCTTCATAGACTTCTGTCTCTTCCCGCTCCGGCAGTCTCTCTGCGTCCATGAGACGCTCTGCGCTTGCCACCATAGCGTAATACCGTGGCAAAAATCCGGTGATATTTGCAAATGGCGCCTGAATCTGTCCAATCAACTGAATGACAGCAAGAAAGGTACCATAACTCATGGTTTTCGTCAGGATTCCATATCCACAGAATACAGCACCACCTACGTAAGCTCCCTGCATAATCACACCGAATCCCACATTACACAGATTGGAAAAATGATTCCGGGTAAGAATCTTTTTCTTATAATCTCGCATCTGCCCGGTCACTTCTTCTTTGGCCATATTCTCCACGCCATAAGCACGAACCACTAATAGGCTTTCCAAATATTCCTGAAATAGAATCCGCAATTTTCCGTCGGATTCCTGGATCTTTTTATGCATATTTTTCAGAACTTTCCGAAATGCTGTGCTGAATAATACCAAAACCAATCCACCCGGCAGAATAATGTAACCAAACCGGGGTTCTATAATTAGGAGCATGACCAAAGCCGCTCCCAATTTCATAACCATTCCGGATAACCCGGGCAGGATCTGTACGATTCCGTCTGCTACGATATTCACATCGGAGGTTAGACGATTCAACCATTCACCAGAATGTACCCCGCCTACCGATTCATAATTTTTGGACAAAAGACAGGAAAACAATCGCTTTTTAAAGCGATTTTCCATACTGACTTTTGTATATTCTACCAAAAAACGGCTCAATGCCCGCATTGCAATCTGAAGGACCACAAGTCCTGCAAATGCAATCGCATATCGATAAAACACATCTGCCTGACCTGCCGTGGCGCCATCTACCATATCCCGCATAAACAACGCATAGACTACACTGCTTACGCCTAGCAAGACTTGGAGAATCACCAGATAGACCACGTAGATTTTCCCTTTTCCCGCCACTTGACTTATGAATCGAAGGGCTGAAAAATCCCATTTTTGCTTCATTTCCATTTCCTCTTTAATTTTGCCAAAATTACGATTCCTTTTTTCCACAGACGACGTAACGGATAGATTGCCATCCAGAATTTCACATAGATGCGATATCCGATATCCTCTACGGAAACCTTACGACCTTTCCGATAAATCTCCGTCACTTTTCCATAAATCTGGTCTGCCAACACCTGTTCGGAACCGATACAATTATCTCCTCTTGTCTGGTAATACAACATTCCCTCTTTTTCGTAAACACGGATAATGCGGTGAATCATATACCGTCCATCTTCCAGAAAAACAAGTGGAAGGTCTCCCTTCTGCATCCGATCACAAACCGGTTCTACCAAGACATGAGTCCCTTCTTTTTTTCTTTTATCATACAGCAAAGGCTCCATACTGGTTCCCGTTGTAAATACAAGAACATTTCGCCCTGCCTGTAATTCCATTTTTAAATTCGATTTCATCTTATTCATGTAAGAACCCGGCTTCTCTAATCTGCCCAATCAAATTTCTTACATCTTGGGCAATCTTCTCCTGAGGCGCATCATAGCGCTGACACATTGCCTCAACGACTGCTTCCTCCGTCGTCTCTTGTTGAAGCAATTCGAAAATGTAAGCGGCTGTCTCATTATTCCGTACAATGCCATTAAATTGCTCCCCTACCTCTCCGGTGGCAACTGCCATATGTTCCTCTCCGATACGGTGTAAGATAAATCCTTCTTTTAAACGCATGTTTCTCTCTCCTCTTCCTTAGACATGGCCTCATATGCCACAAAAACTGCCTCTTTAGAAATGGTGCATGCCAGCTTCCAAAGAGGAAGTTCTAAAATACAATCCAAAATCGCCAGACTCTGAAGCATGACATCCTTCCGTTTTCGCGGTCGATAGGATTGCTGATATAGGACCTGAAATACTTCTTCTTTTCTCACGGAACGAATACGATTAACCTGGCCTCGCTCTAATATGCAAATCCCTCGAAGTGGTACGCCTATATTATTTCCCAGACGATGTTTGCCATTCCACGGAGTTCCGTAGGCAATAACCTGTCCCGCTTCCGTTACCTGAAGCAACGGTTTGTCATCATTAACCATAACCGCTCTCTCACCAAATACCTCTCGCCAAAGTCTCGTGTGCGTGGACTTTCCTGTGCCGCTTGGCGCCGTAAACAGATAGGCTTCTCCGTCCACTGCAATGACAGAGCCGTGAAACAGCAAGGTACGATACTGTGGCATTGCAACTGCTATCTGCCGATAAACCGCTAAGGTCTCCAGATAGGCATCCGAGAATTGAACAGCCTCTGCACCATATTCCTGCCAGGCAGCCTGTCGTTCGCGCAGAATCTGCTCTTCTGTAATATGAACCTCAATATCCGGCTGCTTAGACTGGTCCTGTAGCAAATAGTCCTGGCAATATTCTTTTGTCTCTTTATACTGGCAATGGATGGTAATCCTTCGTTTTGCCAACGCAATGTCAAATGTTTCCATATTTGCTTCCTTTTGGTTTTTATCAATCCACATCATCATACCACATTTTTTTGTTTTTTAATAGTTCTAACTGTGGGAAATCTGTTTCTCGAAAATAAACTCTATTTTATAAAAGAGGTGGTTATCCTCACAAAGTAGGAATTATCCACAAATTTTCCTCACGTTTTCCACATAAAATAGCATTAAAAAAGAGATGGAGCAACTCCATCCCCATCTCTTTCTTTCACCCGAGAAATGCAGGCAATCCACAAGGGTCGAAACTTATAGGTAAGTAACACTTATTCGCTTTTGCGTAAATAAGAGGTGCCGACGCATCACTGCAATGATTGTTTCTTCCTCCTTTTTCAATAAATTGTTTTGTCGAAAGAAATGTCGGCATGGCTTTATGTTATCTGCTCAGTTATAACACTACCACCTATTTTATAACCCAGATTGACTTTCTTGCACTCTCGTAGGCTACCATATAATAATGCAATATTACGGTAACTATATCTTCCTAGCACCCGTATACGTATCGTGTGTATCCGACTTAGTTTTGTAAATACATCGCTCCTTATACGTCTTATACTATATAGACGTATGGGGTGCGAAAATCTGACGCACTTTTTAGAAAAAAAATGAAATTTTCTACAACTTCTTATACATGGACCTTAATGCTAGTTTTCCTTGACCTTTTTTCAAATCCTGTATAATATAAACATAGAATAAAATTGGGAGGAAAGCTATGAAACGTATTATCCTGACCGGCGGCGGAACCGCAGGTCATGTTACACCTAATATTGCACTGATTCCACGTCTCAAAGAACTGGGCTACGATATTCATTACATCGGTTCCTACTCCGGAATTGAGCGGGAACTCATTACCGATTTGCAGATTCCTTACCATGGAATTGCATCCGGCAAGCTCAGACGCTACTTCAGTCTGAAGAATTTCACGGATCCTTTCCGTGTATTAAAAGGTTTTGGAGAAGCCCATAAGATTATTAAGACTTTAAAACCGGACGTGATTTTCTCCAAAGGCGGATTTGTCTCTGTCCCTGTTGTATATGCTGCAGGACGCATGCATGTACCTACGATTATTCACGAATCCGATTTAACTCCGGGACTCGCGAACAAGTTAAGCTTCTCTTCTGCCACCAAGGTTTGCTGTAACTTCCCGGAAACCCTGTCAAAACTTCCGGAAGAAAAGGCCGTCTTAACCGGTTCTCCGATTCGAGAAGAACTCCGTACCGGAGACAAAGAAGCTGCGCGCCGTTTTTGTGGTTTTACTTCTTCCAAACCTGTCATCCTGATTATGGGCGGAAGCCTTGGCTCTGTTGTGGTAAATGAAGCTGTTCGTGCCATTCTTCCACAATTGCTTGAGAAGTTCCAGATTATCCACCTTTGTGGAAAAGGAAAACTGGACGCTTCCCTAACTTCTTTGGAAGGCTACGCGCAGTTTGAATATATTCAAGATGAACTAAAAGATTTGTTTGCCCTCAGCGATTTCGTTGTATCTCGCGCCGGAGCCAACGCCATCTGTGAATTACTTGCTCTTCATAAACCAAATCTTCTGATTCCACTATCTGCCAACGCCAGTCGTGGTGACCAGATTCTCAATGCCAGATCCTTTGAAAAACAAGGTTTCAGCATGGTTATGGAAGAAGAACAGGTAACCAGCAAAACGCTCTTTGCTGCCATCTGCGAACTCTATGAGCACCGCCAGGATTACATCCATGCTATGGAGCAATCGGCTCAGCAGGACTCCATTGAAACCATCATCGGTTTGATTGAAGAAGTCAGCCATTAGCTCTTCCTAGTAAAATACAGAAAAAGAGGTGTCGTATTACGACACCTTTCTTTTCTATATATCGCATCGTCTTAATTTGCAATATTGTTCCCTATATTTCTTCTGTATCCACTTTTTCGCCCGATATGTCCTGCTGTACAATATCTCCGTATCAATTCCCATTTTCTTGGCAATCTCGTCACCAGACATTTCCAAATCGTACATCATATGAATCACCTGATGCCATTCTCGATTATGACAATATAACTCACTCATAATGCAGTTGCAAAGTTCCTGCAACTCTCGCCGAACAAAAGCCTCCATGTAAGTTACTTCAACCGAATCCATCATCAGTTCCTTCCACTGTTGTTCGCCATCGAATCCATCCACACAAAAATGTTTCTTTTTTCGCAATACATCAATACTCGTATTTTTGCTTGCTTTAATCAAATATGACCGGATTTTTTCTTTTTGCACCGGAATCTCTGCCTTAAAAAGTTCTTCAAACACATCTTGCATCACTTCCTCTGCATCATCAAGATTCTTTACATAATGCAGTGCTATTTTTAAAACCATATTTTTATGAGCATGGTAAATGCCCATAAATTCATCCACATCATACCCCACTCTACAAATCCTCTAACTCCCGATTTATTTTAACTTTGACACGATCTCTTCCTTCGTCTCATCTGTCAAAGTTCCCGGCTTCCAACCGATCTTCACGGTATCGTCTTTGTATCTCGGAATCAGATGCATATGGAAATGAAATACTGTCTGTCCGGCTGCTTCTCCGTTATTCTGTACAATATTATATCCATCGCATCCCAACACTTCTTTCAGCGTTGTTGTAAGTTTCTTTGCCAAAACAAGAACTTTCGATGCAAGAACATCATCCAATTCATACAGATTTGCATAATGTTCTTTTGGCAAGATCAAGGCATGGCCTTTTGATGCCGGCTCAATATCTAAAATAACACGAAAATCTTCATCCTCATAAATCGTTGTTGATGGAATCTCTCCTGCTGCGATTTTACAAAAAATACAATTTTCCTCTTTCATCTTTGTTTCCTCCTTTGTCCGACGGGAACTTTTCCTAGCCGTCCCCTGCTTATTTTTCTTTAATATAGCACGGTCAAACAGGAATGTAAACCTTATTTTTTCCGCATTATTTGAGCTAAAAACGTCGAATTTTCACGATGAATTTCCTTTGTGATTCTTTCCCTTTCTATGTTACACTCAAAAGAAAAAAGGATAAAATACAATGTATACCAAGGACGATTTTAAAACTTATATTCATACATTCTCGCATGAAATCAGAAGCCCTCTCACAGCGGCATCCAGCACACTGCAGCTTCTGGAAATGAAATATCCTTATCTGCAACAGGAACCATATTTCTTGGGATTGACGGAAGATCTTCGCCACATGACTAACTTGATTTCTGATTTTACACATTTTTTGGGTCGAACCCGATTTCAACCGATCTATTTTCCCATGGAAACGTTATTACAGGAATGCGTCCTCTCTTTTGCTGCCACTTTGCCAGAACAGGGACCTTCTTTTACTTCCAAGATCTCTCTTGCTGAAGTTTCCTATTGCGGTGACCCGACCCGGTTGAAAGAATTGATCTATAATCTTTTAAATAATGCAAAAGAGGCTAGCTCACCTACTGATTCCATTCGCCTGGATGCCTACCTGGAGACGTCCAAAATCTGTATCTGCATTTCCGATACCGGTTGTGGCATTGCATCGGAACAACTGCCTCATATCTTCGAACCATTTGTCACTTATAAAAGAAATGGAAATGGTCTGGGATTAAGTATTTGCAAGCAGATTGCTGACCTCCACCAGGGAAATCTAGAAGTATTCTCCACCATCGGCGAAGGAACGACTTTCCTGTTTACGCTGCCGACCGAAGAAAAGCGCTAATAGAAAACCGGTAAGTAAGCCGCCGACATGTGCGGCATTGTCCACGCCGGTTTCTGTAAATCCTAAATATAAGTTGATAGCCACAACTACCAACATACCACGACCGGATACATTTCCCACACGACCCCGATTCTTAAATGCCATGCAAAGAAGTGCACCTGTCAATCCAAAAATAGCACCTGATGCGCCTGCGGACACAACATATTCGCCGGACTGCAAATCCAATGCCATAGATAAGAGATTGCCGCCGATTCCACTGCATAAATAGAAAAGAAGAAACCGTACCGGTCCGACAACTGGCTCCAGATTCCACCCCATAACCGCCAGAGTCAACATATTATTCATCAAATGCTCAAAGCCAAAATGGAGAAACATGGAGGTGAATAACAAGATATAATGTCCACTCTGAACGTATGGCACATACATGGCACCATGAGCTAGCATATATTCTGCATCTTCCGTTCTGCCACCGAAGGAAAGCCAGATAAACAATGCTGTTTGTATGACAATCAAGGCAATGGTAATTTTCGGTTTCTCTTTCTTTTGCATCTGTCTTTTTCCTTTCCTTCTTGTAACTTCTTTCAAATGATTCTTAATTCCACTCCGGCTCGATCTCAAATACCATCTTCTTTTTGGTCTTTGGATGGGTAAATTCCAGACGATAGGCGCAAAGTGCAATCTTCTGCCATCCCGGCTGACTAACTGCATGTGGGTTATATTTGGTATCTCCAACAATCGGACAACCCATATGTGCCATCTGCACCCGAATCTGATGATAACGACCTGTCTCAAGCTGCACCTGCACTACGGATTCTTCCTTCTGGGGATCTATTTCCAGCACTTCATAATTCAGGACTGCCCGCTTTGCACGGGAATCTTCTTTTTGACTAACAAACGCAGTATGACTCTGGCTATCTTTTACAAGATAATCCACAAGGGTTTCTTTTTTCTTTGCCGGAATTCCATGCAAACGCGCTTTGTAATATTTTCCGAATTGCTCCGTCTGGAGATTTCGATTCAATTCTTTGGCCGCATACGGAGTCTTGGCAAATACCAATAGTCCTTCCACCGGCTGATCCAAACGGTGGATCACAGCCAGGTACGGCTCCTGTTTTTTTTCACTGGTTTTGTAAATATGATTTTTTAACAAACTTACCATGTCTTTGTTTCCCAATTTTGCTGTCTGGGTAGCAATGCCGGAAGGCTTGTAACATACTATAATTTCTTGGTCTTCATATAGAATCTTCATATTCTGTTCTCTTTTCCTATATTTGTTTTATTGTATCATCTGCCTTCGTTGTTGTAAAATAATTCTTTTCCTTTTCTACATAAATGGGAAGTGGCCATCACCACTTCCCATCTAAACATCTCTTATTCTTCTGTCTCTTCCGGCGCCGCAAGCGCTTCCTCATATTTCGCTAAAATCACATTTTGAATACGTTCTCTTGTTCCGGAATTGATTGGATGTGCAATATCACGATATTCTCCATCCAATGTTTTCTTACTAGGCATTGCAATGAAAAGTCCTTTTTCACCCTCAATCACTTTAATATCATGAACAACGAATTCATCATCCATCGTGATCGATACCACTGCCTTTAATTTGCCTTCCTTGTCTACTTTACGAACTCTTACATCTGTAATCTGCATAATTCATTCCCCTTCCTTCGCACCTTCCTAGAGTGCATATCTTTCGTTCTCTTCCATAATCACTTTAATTTTTCCGTCCCCTTCGTACCGGGTATTGGCACGAATGGTACTGTGGCTCTCCACGATACAATTTTCTATGTAGGTGTTGTCGCCAAGATATACATCATTCAAAATAATTGAATTACGTATCACACAATTATTTCCCACGTAAACCTTCTTAAATAGGATGGAATTTTCCACGGTTCCGTTTACGATACTTCCGCATGCTACCAAACTGTTCTTCACCGATGCGCCCGGATTATATTTTGCCGGTGGCTGATCGCTGACTTTGGTATGAATCTCCGGATATTCCCGGAAGAAATATTTGCGGATATCACCTTTCAAGAAATCCATGTTGGTCTTATAATAAGACTCTACAGTGGAAATATTGCTCCAAAATGCATCCATCTTGTATGCATAGATTTTCTTCAGATTCTTATACCGAATCAAAATATCAGATACAAAATCATATCGCTCTTCTTCTGCACATTGCTCAATGAGATCAATTAAAAGTCTTCTGCGAATGATATAGATGCCGGTAGATATGGTATTCATGCGCGCTACCATCGGTTTCTCTTCAAATTCCACCACGCGCATATCCTCATCCATTCTTAGGGTGCCAAATCTTCTGACATCCGTTCCATCATGTAACTCTTTGCACACAACGGTAATATCTGCATTCTTCTCAATGTGATATTCCAAAACATCCCGATAATCCAATTTGTAAATTGCATCTCCCGAGGTCAGAATCACATAAGGTTCATGACAATTTTTCAGAAAATCCAAGTTCTGATAAATTGCATCTGCGGTTCCTCGATACCAATATCCGTTCTCCGCCGTGATCATCGGTGGAAGCACATACAGACCGCCTTGCTTTCTGCCGAAATCCCACCATTTGGAGGAATTTAAATGATCATTCAAAGACCGGGCATTGTATTGAGTCAAAACAGCGACTTTACGCACCCCGGAATTCGACATATTGCTGAGAGCAAAATCAATCGCCCGATAACTTCCTGCTATTGGCATGGCTGCCGTTGCTCTGCGTGTCGTCAATTCCCGCATTCGATTATTGCTGCCACCTGCCAGAATCATTCCTACCGCTTTCATGACTGCTCACCTGCCTTTATCAAAGTTCCGCCGCTTTCTAAGACGCCATCTTTATAATCTTCTAACTTGGTCACACCGCTAATCGCTGTGTTTTTTCCAATACGAACATCTGCCGGAATCACACTATGCTCTGCAACTGTCACAAGACCAAAAGCATAAATATCCGGTTTCCATGTATTTGGCACATCTGCACCAATGCCAAGGACAGATTGTCTGCCAACCCTAACATCCTCAGCTAAAATTGCTTTCTCAATCACACAGCCTTCTTCAATGACACAATCCTGCATGATAATGGAATCTCTTACCACTGCTCCTTCCTTGATCACAACGCCTGCACCAATAATCGAATGATGCACCTCGCCATATATCTCAGCTCCGTTGCAGATTAGACACTTGTCCACAGATGAATGTTCCGATAAATACTGTGGCGGCAGGGCTCCATCGTTGGTATAAATCTTCCAATATTCCTCATATAGATTGAATTCCGGAATAATGTCGATCAATTCCATATTTGCTTCCCAGTAAGAGCCAAGTGTTCCCACGTCCTTCCAATAACCATTGAATTCGTAGGCAAATAATCGCTGCTCTTTCTCATGACAATATGGAATCACATGTTTTCCAAAATCGCATCCCGGCTCATCCTTCTTCGCCAAAAGTGCTTCTTTAAGTACTTTCCACGTAAAGATATAAATTCCCATAGATGCCAGATTACTTCTTGGATGTTCCGGTTTTTCCTCGAATTCCGTAATCCTCCGTTCCGCATCTGTCAGCACCACCCCAAAACGACTTGCTTCTTCCATCGGAACCGGCATGGCTGCAATGGTAACATCTGCCTGATTCTTCTTATGGAAATGAAGCATCTCTTCATAGTCCATCTTGTAAATGTGATCCCCCGAGAGAATTAGCACGTACTCCGGATTAAAGCTGTCAATATACTCCATATTCTGGTATATTGCATTGGCTGTACCGGTGTACCATTCGCTATTCGCACTCTTCTCATATGGTGGCAGTACCGCAACCCCTCCGATATTCCGGTCCAAATCCCATGGAATTCCGATTCCAATGTGGGTATTCAACCGCAATGGCTGGTACTGTGTCAACACTCCTACTGTATCGATACCGGAATTGATACAGTTGCTGAGTGGAAAATCGATAATTCGATACTTTCCACCAAAAGAGACTGCGGGTTTTGCGACTTTCGCTGTCAGAACTCCGAGTCTGCTGCCTTGTCCGCCAGCTAAGAGCATCGCAATCATCTCTTTTTTCTTCATGCCTTCACCCCTTTTAAATTGTATTGTTACACTATTATATCATACTTTTTACAAATAGCTAGCATTTTTTACAATTATAAAACTTTCATTTTTTATTTTTTATGAAATTTATACAAATTGTTTTCTTTCTACTATTACATATGTACATGATTTGAAAACACTCGGATTCTCTATTCTATTATATGAAGGATTGGCCGGAAATATGACAAAAAATACCATCAAATAGGCTCCCCCTACTCGATGGTATTTTTTCTATTTTTCTATCCCAGATACTGCTTCTCAAGCCGTCTGATTTCTTCTTTCATTCTCTCCAACACCAGCTCCGGGCCTACTACGCGGATACCGGAACCAATGGAAATAATCCAGCCTAAGAATGCACTACTGACATGAACATCTACCTGCACGGTAAAATGCTCCGAATCTACCGGTATCATCATAAGATCTTTGCCAAACCGGTCTATGATAACACCTGCCAAGCGATTTTCCACCAGAAGTTTTACCTTCTGTTCCTGACCACCGTACATAGAGAAACTTTTCTTCGCATAATCAGCCATGTCAAATCGTTCAAAATATTCTCGGCCTTCTCGGTCTTCCTCCGTCATCTGAATATGAAGCATCTTATCTACCCTGTAATGCTTGATACACCGGGCCTGATCGTCAAATCCAATCAGATAATAATTCTCGTCATCCCAGGAAAGCCCCCAGGGACTGATACAATAGAAAGCTCCAGCATGTCGCAGTTCCATCTCTTTTTTTACATTCCATTGAAAATATTGAAATCGAATTTTCTTATTTTCAGAAATGGCATTATGGATGGCATCCACTGTATAATAGATACTTTCGTTCATGGTTTTGATTCGCCCGGAAATATAGACTTGTCTTTGCAACTTCTGGGCATCATATTTGCTGACCAGAGTCTCCAATTTCTTAATCAAGGCGTCCGATTTACGAACTGTGATAAATTTGGAAGACTGAATGGCATCCACCAGAAGCTTTAATTCCGGCAATTCGAATGGCCTCGACAATGCCCGATAATAATATTTATTTCCAACCGCTTCACCCTCTACTTCAATCCCCAAAATTTCCAGATCCTTCAGATCGTTGTAAATGGTTTTGCGGTCTGCCGTAATTTCATAGCGACTCAGTTCTTTCATAATTTCCGGCATGGTTAGGGCATGTTCCTCATCTGTTTTTTCCAGCATGATCTGTGCCAAACGATATAATTTAAATTTGCTATTGGTTCCCTTTGGCATAAGCATATGCTCCTCTCTGATTCCTTCTTACTTTATGTAAATTCTATCGAATCTTTCTTGCACATGCAAGCCAAATGGGAAAGATATTTTATTTTAAAATCAAATTATCCTACAATTAGATACCAAAGTACTGCTACAACGGTACTGGTAAGACCAATCAATGCTTCGTAAGGAATGAGTTTCATTCGATCCTTGATTTCCATAAATACGGAACCTCCTGTAGCATGGAAGAAAGACCCGTGTGGAAGGGAATCAATCACGGTTGCTCCTGCATGTATCATCGCTGCTCCCGACAATGCCGGCACACCTGCTTCCACAAGAATTCCGGAGAATGTCTGAGATGCAATGGTCGCTCCTGAAGTGGTAGATGCAGTCGCTCCAGCCATCAAGATACCGGATAACGGTGCGAGAACAAAGGTCGGCATATTCATGATTTCAAGTAAGGTAATCATATCATGCTGAAGGGCAGATGCTTTGATGATACCTGCCAGGGTACCTGTTCCAATCAGAAGGATAGAGACACCAACCACTTTGCTCAAACCATATTCCGTAATAGAGATTGTTTCTTTGATTCTACCGGTAACAAGGATACATACCAAACCACCGATTGGAAGTGCAATCAACGGATCAACAGTAATATGAAATAACGGTCTCAATGCCAGCAATACGATTACAACCAACGGTCCGCATACCGCTTTCCATAAGCTTGGTAATTCTCTCTTTTCTGATTCTGTTCCATCTCCATAATTTTCATTTCCTTTTTTCTTTGCAAGCATGCCTGCAAGAATGATTGTAACCACAAGTGCAAAAAGTGCCGGGATTGCATTTTTAATCATTAAAGAAGTCAGGTCTACCTGGAAAGCCTCGGATGCTGCAATGGTATTTGGATTTGGAGAAATAATATTTCCTGCTTTTCCTCCACCGATCATAGCCAATAAAATGCCTGCTTTTGAAAGTCCTGCTTTCTTTGCTATCGCAATGGCAATCGGTGCAACTGTAATAACTGAAATATCAATGAATACACCTACTGCACAAATAATCATGGTTGCAATAGAAATAGCTGCAATCGCTCTTTTTTCACCAAGTTTGTCTACAATTGTTTCCGCAATTTTCTCTGCAGATCCTGTTTTAATCAAAGCACCTGCCAAAATACCGGATGTCAAAATTCTTAATACAGATGACATCATCCCCTGTGCACCGGATACCATGGTATTAACTGTTGTCACCAGGCCACCGCCACCAAGCAATCCACCGAGCAAAGCACCTACAATTAGGGAATATGCCGGATGTACCTTCTTAATAATCAAGAACACTGCAATTGCAAGTCCTATAATAGCTCCTATTGTTGTAAATTCGTAACTCATCTTTCTTCTCTCCTATTTTTCGTACATTTGAATCAGGCGAAATACCTGTTCTACGGTCTGAATCATATTATTACGGGCGTTTTCTCCGTCCATGGCCTCCTGCAAAGACACAACTCCTCGCAAGATTGGGAAAAATGCATCAATTCCATGTTCGTTACATTTGACAGCATCCTCTGTTACACAACCGGAAAATGCGATTACTTTTTTTCCGTATTTTTTGGCGATATTTGCCACTCCAATCGGTGCCTTTCCCATAACTGTCTGGCCATCCAAACGTCCTTCTCCTGTAATAACCAGGTCGGCCTCTTTGACATAAGACTCTAATTTGGTCTCATCCAATACAATCTTGATTCCCGATTCCAAAGTTGCATTGGTATATGCCAGAAAAGCAAAACCAAGGCCGCCGGCAGCACCGGTACCTGCCTGTTTTTTATTTGCCTTCGGATATTTTTCCTGTGTCAGATTTGCATAGTAAGCTAACCATTTATCCATCTGCATCACCATGCTGGAGGTAGCACCTTTCTGTGGTCCGAAGACAGCGCTGCATCCCTGCTCTCCACACAATGCATTTGTCACATCGCAGGCAATCTTAAAGGTACATTCCTGAAGTTCCGGGATGACTTCATCATCCACAATCTTCTCAATCTCCTTTAACCCTTTTGCCCCAAATGGTACCTGGCGTCCATTTTTATCTAAGAATCCATATCCCAGAGCCTGCAACATTCCGATTCCACCATCATTTGTTGCACTTCCGCCAATTCCTACGATAAAACGGCGACAACCTTTTCGAATGGCATCCCGAATCATTTCTCCCACACCATAGGTTGTTGTGTGCAGCGGATTTCTATCTTTTTCTTCTACCAATGTGATTCCCGCTGCTGCAGACATTTCCACGATTGCGGTTCTGCTTTCATCAATAATTCCGTAGACTGCTTCCACCGGTTTTCCAAGTGGTCCGGTCACTTTTACTTTTTCCAATCTTCCGTTCATTCCAAGAGCAAGCGCTTCCACTGTTCCCTCGCCACCATCAGCCAATGGTCTGACAATGATCTCCGCATCAGGATATACTTTATATATTCCTTCTGAGATTGCAGATCCTGCTTCCAGCGAACTTAGACTTCCCTTTAATGAATCAATTGCTACAACTGCTTTCATGACTTCCTCCTTCGTTCTTGTTCGATGTACCTATATAATATCAAAAAGAACTGGCACTTTCTATGTTACTCATGCTATAATTATGATAAATATACAGATATTTTTATTATCGGTAACAAATACAGGAGTAAGATTATGGCTATCACTTTATCTAAGAAAACAGCGCAAAAGATTGTGGAGACCGTGAAGGATGTCTGCGGATATGATATTAACTTCATTAATACAGATGGGATTATTTTCGCCAGTACGAACGAATCACGTATTGGGGATTTTCATGAAATCGGAAAAAAAGTAATTGATACCCAGGAAATTCTGGAAGTTGAGACAGATCAGAGCTTCTACGGAACAAATAAGGGGGTAAATATTCCTTTCGCATACAAGGGCGAGATGATTGCTGCCATCGGAATCAGCGGTGTGCCTAATGAAGTTCGGCCTTATGCACTTCTTGCGCAGAAAATTACAACTTTGATTCTTCGAGAACAAGAACTAGATTCTATTCATTATGGATATCAGAACCAGATGCGTTCCGTCGTGCACTCTCTTATTGAAGGAAAAACGATTAACCAGGATTTTCTACAGGAATTTTTAACGACCTTTCATCTTGAACTGAATAAAACCTATCGCACAATCCTTCTGAAAATTGATTCTCGATATCATCCTTCTAACATCACTATGCTAGATAATGAGATTAATCAATTTTTTGCTAAAATCCCTTCTGCTATCCATAGTTTTCATTTTCCAAATGAATATTGGCTGATATTGACCAATGAGGATTATAAAGTATGGCAGAAGAAACTGCAAAGTTTTGCAACTGATTTTCAGAAGATTTTGCGCATAGGCATTGGCGCCGCAGACTCGATCCATCGACAAAATGTCTCTTACAGCAAAGCACTGATTGCCTACAACAGTCTGCAATATACAGGAAAATCCCTTGCATGCTACGATGACCTGACATTGGAAATCCTTACCGGTTCGATTCCGACAAATGTATGCAATATCTATTTGGAAAAAACGATTTCCAACTTGGACCCTGAGGATATCCAACTGTTGCTCAATTATTTTCAGAATAATTTATCACTGAAAGAAACAGCGGCGCAAATGTATGTACATAAAAATACCATTCAATATCAGCTAAATAGGATTCATCAGATTACAGGATACAACCCCCGTCAATTCAAGGAGGCTGTAATCCTGTATATGGCCTGCAATCTCTATTTAACCTCTTCATAGAACAGGTAGGTTCCGGCACCGACATGATATTCTTTGTTGCTAATTCGAATGGTAGTCTCTACAGGAGTTGTAATTTCATAGCGCCACATGCCATCTACCTTCCTCCATGCAGAAGAAATCAGTCCATGAGGCGTCTCTAAAGTTCCTTTTAACCAATCCAGGCGAACATCCGGCGTCGGCGCAATGACAGCTTTCTCATAGCCCGGCGCTTCTTCTTCGGTACGAATACCTGCCGCAACCGTCAACTCATTTTCTTTCTACAAATCCTCCGTCACATCATACGTCTGATATTGCAAACGATATTGATAACTGGTCCATCCGGGTGCCATAACAAAATTGCCCACGCGTTTTCCATTTAACATGGCTTCATAGACACCCAAAGAGGTGATGACTAATTCTGCCTTCTTCACTTTCTCTGACAGCGAAAATTTCTTTTGAAAAATCGGTGCCACTTCTTCCGTATCTATATTCGGTTTGATCCATTTTGCTTTCCAGTCCATTTTCTTCTCCTTATCCTAAAATTTCATGATTTGTTCCATAAAAAACATCTTCTCGATTGCTAATTAACGAGAAAAATTCTTCCAATCTACTCTAGGAATCAGCCGCATAATCCATTTCAAAAGAATGCCCCCATATGTAAAAAATCTGTGGCTCCTCTGTTTCCATAGATAAAAATTTCTCCTAGTAAAACAGGAAGAGAAAGTCTATCTACCGCTTTCTTGTTCCATAGATCTTTGTCAAATTTTCGATTCTAAACATCCGTTTTCCTTTATTTCTTTAATTATAAAACGGAACATCTAATTTCGCAAAGGAGGGAAATAAAATAGAAAAGTATGGATTATTCTTTCTATCAACTTTTCAAAGTAGAAATAAACTTTTCATTTCTGTGAAAGAAAAAAGGTGTCGATTTTTACCGACACCTCAATCAATTCAGTTATTTAGTTTTGGCAAAATGCCGAGAACTTTGTCTACAGTCTAAGATCACTGTAGATCATCCAAACAATGATTTTTCTTCTAAATTATTCTGAACAAACGAATAAGATATACGACTAGATTTATAGAAAGAACAATCCACATATAACCTTCAATCCATTTTTTCTTTTCAAAGAGCTTCCTGTGAAAAAATAGAATTACTGCTGAAAACATAAAAAATGCCATTGGATTATATTCTATATACCCTTTTATATCAAAACAAATTAGAGCCATCATAGCTCTAGTCATACCACAAGTGGGACAAGGCACTCCTGTTATGCACTTAATGGGGCAATTCACGTTGAGACTGAAGCAAATCAAATAATAACTCAAGATAATAACCCCTATGTTCAGATATTTGTCTATCTTTTTGAATGTATCTCAAAACTTCGCTTTTGTCACAAAAAGGTACGCATAAATGTGTCAATTTTCACATCTTTGCGTACCTTTTACACGTCCCAGAAGGGATTCGAACCCCCGCAAAAACCCGCTTTAGGAGAGCGGTGCTCTATCCTACTGAGCTACTGGGACAGACCGATTTTTTTAGCTTACTCCACTAGCGCGCAAGGCTAAGTTTTTCTGCCATCGGATCGGGAACCGGTTATTCTTCAC
Organism: uncultured Faecalimonas sp.; assembly: GCA_964450635.1. Classification (GTDB taxonomy): domain Bacteria; phylum Bacillota; class Clostridia; order Lachnospirales; family Lachnospiraceae; genus Faecalimonas. The sequence continues at coordinate 44,664 of CAYVDA010000010.1, forward strand.
TGATTTTCATCAGTTACTTGCTATTATGAATTATCGGATAACCTCTTTTCCACCCATATATGGTCGAAGTGCTTCCGGAATTCTTACAGAACCATCTGCCTGAAGATTATTTTCTAAGAATGCAATCAACATACGCGGTGGCGCTACAACAGTATTATTTAATGTATGAGCAAAATATTTATTGCCATCTTTTCCTTTTACACGAATACCAAGTCTTCTTGCTTGTGCATCTCCCAGGTTAGAACAGCTTCCCACCTCGAAGTATTTTTTCTGTCTCGGTGACCATGCTTCCACATCACAAGATTTTACTTTCAAATCAGCCAAATCTCCGGAACAGCATTCTAACTGACGAACCGGAATATCCAATGAACGGAATAATTCCACGGTATAACGCCACATCTTTTCATACCAATCCATACTTTCTTCCGGCTTACATACAACAATCATTTCCTGCTTTTCAAATTGATGAATACGATATACTCCCCGTTCCTCAATACCATGTGCGCCTTTTTCTTTACGGAAACATGGAGAATAAGAAGTCAATGTCTGCGGAAGTGTCTCTTCATCATTCAAAGTGTCGATAAATTTTCCAATCATCGAATGTTCGCTGGTTCCAATTAAGTATAAATCTTCCCCTTCAATTTTATACATCATGGCATCCATTTCTGCAAAACTCATAACGCCGGTTACTACAT